>VBLN01000298.1:0-3995 GCA_005878685.1 Deltaproteobacteria bacterium
AGAAACACCAGAACGCAAAAGATCGTAAGGCCCGCCGCCATGATCAACGTCGGACGCCAGCGAAATTTTACGCTCGCCACGGCGCTCATGATGATGAGCAATGGCAAGGCAACCGCCAAACCCGCGCCGCGCACGATCAAACCGAATAAAAGAATCGACACGCATACCAGGATCAGGCCTTTGAACGCGAACGCGCCTACGGGTGTGCCAGGGACGATAAAAGATCGGATCACCGAGATCGCGCCGATGAGCGCGAGCAATCCGCCGAGGATGGTTGGAAAATAGGCCGGGCCCATTTTGATCGCCGTTCCCATCCCATAGTCGCGGGCGATCAGCATTGAACTTGCGCCGAAGAAAATGTAGATCAGGCCGGTCCAGAAATCTTTGGGATTTTCCGAAGGAGAGATCAAGAAACTTTCCTACGCTGGAGTATTGGAGCATTGGAGTAATGGATCCTTCATCATTTCAGTGCTCCGTTACTCCATTATTTGATCTGCTATNNCTTTTTGATGATCGGTCCCCATTTATCGATCTCCGTCTTAAGATGCGCGCGCAGCGCCGCGGGTGTAGCGCGATCCTCGGCGACCGGTTCGGTGCCCAATTCGGCGAATCGCTGCTTCACGTTATTGTCTTTTAGAGCTACTTGCAGAGCTTTAGTCAATGCGTCGATCACCGGCTTCGGAGTGCCCTTTGGCGCATAAAGAGCATGCCAAACAGAAACCTCGAAACCCTTTAACCCGGCCTCGTCCATGGTAGGGACATTAGGCAGAGAAGGCACACGCTTTTTGGTCGTCACACCATACACCTTGATCTTTTCCGCTTTGATCTGGCTGGTGGTGTTCGTTGTCTGATCGCACATAAAGTCTACTTGGCCGCCGAGAAGATCATTCATGGCCGGGCCTGTGCCGTTATAAGGCACAGTTGTCACCTCCGTCTGGATCGCGGTCATGAAGAGCATGCCGCAAAGGTGCGATGCCGCGCCGAGGCCGGCATTGGCGTAATTGACTTTGTCCTTGTTGGCCTTCACATAGGCAATCAGCTCTTTAAGATCCTTGGCTGGAAAATCCTTCTTCGCCACCAGCGTCATCGGCACTTCGTTCACCAGGCCGATCGGCTCGAAGTCGGTGATGGCATTATACGGCAGCTTCCGATACAGCGCCGGGGCCGTGGAGTGGCCGATGTGGTGGATGAAGATCGTGTAACCGTCAGGCGAGGCATGTGCGACGCGGTTTGCTGCAACAGTCCCGCCGGCGCCGACGACGTTCTCGACAATAACCTGCTGCTTCAGCACGGTGCTCATGGGCTGGGCGATCAGACGCGCGACCGTGTCGGTCGGCCCTCCCGCGGCGAACGGGACGATCATAGTAATCACCTTGGTTGGGTACTGTTGGGCGTAAAGCTCCGAAGCGCCCAGAAGCAGAATACACACTGCGATTCGCAAGAACACCTTAATCATGACTCACCTCCGTAATTAGCTGCGTCTCGATATTGGGTATCGTCCTTTCCGATCGGGCTCACAGGATGTGCTTCAGTCTTCAGCGATCAAAGAAGAGATTCTTCTACCGGTCTGGGTTCAATCCCACCGCTTGTCGCCGGTTAAACGCCCTCCTGCTTTGCTGAGAGCGGCTTGGACCACAGAGAGATCGATCAGCTTCTCATAGCTCGGCTTCTCCTCAGCCTTGATCGTGCCCAACTCCACCTGCCGGTTGATGGTCCACTCGACCATCTCTCTGGGGAGGCCGTCGTTCACGGGCCAGGCGCCGGCAGCCGCGAGAATGTCGTAAGTCTGCGCCACCACCTCCGGGTCCTGCTGCGTGTATTTGGCGGCGATCTCGACCGCCTTGGCCTTGTCCTTATACATGAAGCGGTTCGTCTTGACGAGCGCACTCATGATGTCCACGTAGAGCTGCCGGTTACCGGCGATCTCCTTTTCCGGCGCGATGTAGGTGGCATAGAGCCATTTGGGCAGCGGCTCCCAGAGGTTAACCAAGATATTGAGATCGGGCTTTTTCTTCTTCGCTACGAGCGCCTGATCCACGTGAAGAACCGACGCGTCGATTTGATTGGTGAGAAGTCCGGGCACGCGCCCTTTGGTGCTGACATTCACGTATTGCACGTCCTTGGGCGTCAAACCGCAAGTCGCCATCACCGCCCGGCTCATCACCTCGTTGAAGCCTCCTACTTCCTGAATCCCGATCTTCCGGCCTTTAAGGTCCTTGCAGCTCTTGATATCGCCTTGTACCAGCATCGACTGAGAAAGCTTGTGCGAGTAGGTGCCGAGCACCTTTGTCCCCGCTCCTCTTGCCGCCGCAATGATCGCCGGATCAGAGCTTGTGCCGGTAATATCGAGCCCGCCCGCTACGCTTCCCCTTAGGGTCTGCGTGCCGCCCTCGAAGGTGACGAATTCCGCATCGATGTTATTCTCTGCGAAGAAGCCCATATCCTTGGCAACATAGGGGGGAATGTGGACCACGTTAGGCGGCGTGACCGGAACGCCAAAGACAACTTTGCGCTTCGTTTGACCCTCGGCGGGCGAAATCCAAAGCCAAAGCCAGACCAGCGACGCGACAAAAAAAGCCCTCTTCATACAGCCCTCCTTTTCGCTATTCTTTTCCCTCTATATTTCTCCACGGGGCGATTCGGACCTCAATCCACCTCGCCAGCGACATCAGCCCTATCCCTAATACCATAACTACCACAATGGGAACAAAGAGCTTGTCCGTTTCAAAGGCGTTGGCATAGCGCACAATCATATAGCCCAAGCCGGTGATGGAAGTATAGAACTCTGCGACGATCATCCCAACCAGGCCGCGCCCGATCGCAAGCCGTACTCCCGCCACGATGAACGGGATGGCTGACGGGATGATCAAATGGCGCCACAGTTGTCTCTCTGTTGAGCAAAAGGAGCGAGCGACCTCCTGGAGATTGCGATCGACATTTTTCACACCCTCATAGGTGTTGAGGAGGACCGGAAAGATCATGAAGAGGAAGACAATAATGACCTTGGCTGGAACTTTGAAGCCAAACCACAGCACAATCAAGGGAACGACTGCGACCATCGGGGTGGAATAGAGGGCATTGACATAGATCTCCGTGGCCCACTCGACCGTAGAGAATCGCCCCATAGCCACGCCGAACAGAACCCCGGCGACGATGGAGGAAATAAGAGCGTAGGTCAAAACCACAAGGCTTTCTGTCATGTAGCTCTGCAATTCTCCGGTGGCCACCAGACCGACCAAAGCCCGGGCTATGGCCGAAGGATAAGTAAAAAGGATCGGATTAACGCTCCGGCCGTAGTATTCCCATACTAAAAGAACGACTATGAGCGAAAAGATACGCACTTTGGCCCTCTGACTCATTGGCTCCTCCTGTCGGCTCCGTCGCTGTCGAGGTCCTGCTTGAGCATTTCCCAAAGGGAGTTTCTGAGCTCGATATAGCGGGGGTAGGACCTCACAGAGCCGATCTTTCGGGGCCGGGGAATGTTCACCGGGATGATCTCCCGGATGCAGCCGGGACGGCGGGACATCATCACGATGCGGTCGCCTAGAAGAATGGCTTCATCAATGCTGTGAGTCACAAAGATCATGGTCTTCTTTTCGCCGTCGAGAATCCGCAGCAACTCCTCCTGCATCATCTCCCGCGTCTGCGCATCCAGGGAGCCGAAGGGCTCATCCATGAGCAAAAGGGAGGGGTTAATTGCCAGCGCGCGCGCGAGCCCGGCCCTCTGCTGCATTCCACCGGAGAGTTGATAAGGATAGCTTTTTTCAAATCCCTTGAGGCCCATAAGTTGGATATAGCGCTCGACAGTGGCCGTGACCTCTTGTCTCGGAGATCCTCTGAGCTCCAAACCGTACGCGATGTTTTCGTCCAGTCTTTTCCATGGAAAAAGACCGAAGTGTTGAAAGACCATCGCGACATCAGGACGGGGCTGGGTGACTGCCTGTCCATCCACAAGAATCTGGCCCCGGTCTTGAGAGATCAAGCAGTCGAGGATC
>VBLN01000298.1:4020-5225 GCA_005878685.1 Deltaproteobacteria bacterium
AGACTCTCGTCAGGCTGCACTTCGAGATTGATGTCCTGGAGGGCCACCACCCCGCCGCCGCTGTAAGTCTTTGTGAGATTTCGAATGACGATCTTAAACATGGAGGGATTAGAAATCGGGGTTTTCCAGCAGTCCCTTCACTTCTTGGAGAAAGCGGGCGGCGATCGCCCCGTCGACGACCCGGTGGTCCGCCGATAGCGTCATCGTCATCATTGGGCGGATCGCTATGTCTTCACCTCGGGGCACCACGCGGGCGGCGACTTGGCCGACGGCCAAGATGGCGCACTGAGGGGGGTTGATAATCGCTACAAAGCTGTCGACGCCCAACATACCGAGATTGGAAACTGTAAAAGTACCCCCTTCATAATCTAATGGAAAGAGTTTTTTCTTCTGCGCCTTTTCTGCCAACTCCCGGCTCTGCTTGGCCATTTCCTGGAGGGGAAGTTGGTCGGCGTTGCGGATGACCGGAACCACCAGTCCCTCTTCTAAAGCTACTGCCATGCCGATGTTGATTTCGGAGAAAATCTGGATTCCCCGATCCGCAAAGGCAGCGTTCAGGGAGGGAAAGTCTCTTAAGGCCTGTGCGGCGGAGCGAAGTATGAAGTCATTGATCGACGGGATCAGCTTCTGCCCTCTTTTCTTCGACTCGGTCCTTCGCCTGTTGACCTCGGTCATGTCCACATCCATGCCGACGTAAAAATGGGGAGCGGTCTGCTTACTCTTGCTCATGCGCTCGCCGACAATGCGGCGCATCGCGGTCAGTTGGACCGTCTCCTTCACCTTCGGCGGTCCCGCCGGAGCGGCCATTTGGCCTCCGCCGCCGCGCAGCACATCCTCGACGACGACGCTGCCTCCGGGCCCGGTTCCCTTTAACGAGGTGAGGTCGATGCCTCTTTCTTTTGCAATTCTCTTGGCCGCGGGAGACGCGGCCATGCGGCCTGAAACGGGAGCGATTTGAATCCTCCCTTGCGACTCGGCTTGTTTCGGAGCTGCCGAAGACTTGCTCGGAGTCGGAGCGGTTTTAGCCGGGCTGATTTTTGCCGCTGCTTCGCCGGGGGCTAGAATCACCGCCATCTTCTGGCCGACGGGGATTTCATCTCCCGCAGATGCGCTGACATTGGCAAGAATGCCGGAGGCCGGAGCTTCGATCTCGACCGCGGCTTTGTCAGTCTCGACCTCCATTAAAGGTTCGCCCTTCGTAACCG
>VBLN01000299.1 GCA_005878685.1 Deltaproteobacteria bacterium
GAGGGATTAATGTCTCCCTCCGGCACTGTTTGAAGAGGAGGTGACTGTATGAAGACTCCCCGATTAATAGCAGTGATGATCGTATTGGCTTTATGCCTCTTTGGCTTCTGGCCGGAGCCTCTGCTGGCCCAGCGCACGACCACAGATAACGAGATCGTGTATTACGAGCGGTTGCTGAAGCGCAATCCGCGAAATGCCAGAGCGTACTTTGGACTTGGCGACGCGCTGATTCGGAAAGCCAGAGAAAGCGGCGACCCTGCCTACTTCAACCGTGCAGAAGAGGTGCTCAAACGCTCCCTGGAGATCTCGCCTAGAAATGCCGACGTCATGCGCCATCTCGCCTATGTATTCTATTCGCGGCACGAGTTCGGACAGGCAGCCACCTACGCAAACAAAGCAATCGAGATCGATTCCACTAACGCAGACGCGTACGGCATCCTCGGTGACGCTTTCTTAGAGGTCGGCCGGTACGACAAGGCTGAAGAGGCCTACCAAAAAATGATGGAGTTGGAACAAAACCTGTACTCGTATGGACGCCTGGCAGGCCTGAAAAGCATTCATGGCGATAACCGAGGAGCCATTGCCGATCTTGAGCAGGCCATCCAGTCCGGAAAAACGGCAGGCAACCCAAAGGAGGGCATTGCTTGGGCGGAGTGGCAGCTCGGAAGCGACCGCTTCACTCTCGGAAATTTGAAGGATGCAGAGGCTTACTACCTCCAGGCCCTCCAAACCTATCCAAACTACTATCGCGCTCTGGCGGGAATGGCGCAGGTGCGTACGGCGCAAAAAAGATATGACGAGGCGATCGATCTTTATCAGAAAGCGATCGGCATCCTTCCGATGCCTGAATATGCCGCCGCGCTGGGCGACCTCCACGTAAAGACCAGACGCCCGGAGCTGGCACGGCAGCTGTACGAACTGGTCGAGTATATCGGCTACCTGAACACGCTCAACAAAGTGCTCTATAACCGAGAGCTCGCTTATTTCTACGCAGACCACGACATCAAACTCAAGGAAGGTCTGGAGCTGGCCTGGCGCGAGTTGGAGTACCGCCGGGATATCTATGCTTATGATCTCTTGGCCTGGAGCCTCTATAAGAACGGGAAACCTGAGGAAGCTCTCAACCCCATGAGCGAAGCCCTCAAGTTGGGAACCAAAGACGCTAAACTCTTTTTTCACGCCGGGATGATCTATCAGAGCCTCGGTGAAAGAGAAAAAGCCAAGGAATACCTCCGGCGCGCAGTCGCCACAAATCCCCATTTTCACATTCTCTATGCGGACGCGGCCGCACAAACCCTGGAGGAACTCGAGCGTTCCTTAGCAGGCGTCGAGGTTCAGCGGAAGGGCGATGGAGGATAGTGGTTTGCGTTCTCGCTTCTTCTTCGCTGCTCTTTTAGTGGCCTGGGTTGTCCTGGCTCCCCGTGCGGGGACGGCTCATCCGTTGGGTAACTTTAGCATCAGCCACTATTCAGGGATTCATATTGGACGAGACGCAGTTGAGGTACTTTACTTCATCGACATGGCTGAAATCCCGAACTTCCAGGAAATCCAAGAGACGGGGATTGTCCCGAAAGCGGGCGATTCCAGCTTGGAAACATACCTCACGCGCAAAGGCGAGGCCCTTGGTGAAGGCCTGTTGCTGGAAGTCAGCGGACAACGTCTTTCTCTCCATGCCGAATCGAAAGAAATTATCTTTCCACCCGGTGCCGGCGGGCTTCCCACAATAAAAATCGGCGTCCTGTATAAAGGCAGGCTCGAGGGGAACGCTGCGGTAGACGGGCGTCAGACCCTCCACTACCAGGATAGAAATTTCCCGGGACGGGCGGGATGGAAAGAAATCATCGCTGTGCCGGAGTCTAGCGTCAGGCTTTTAAGCAGCACAGCTCCCGAAACGGACCGCAGCTCTCAGTTGAGCGACTACCCAACGGATCTTTTGAACAGCCCGCCGCAGGACTTGGAGGCGCGTGTCGTCTTTGCCTTAGAGCCAGAATCGCGGCTTGTGGCGGGCATCGATTCATCCGCTTCAGGCTCTCCATCTGGCCGAACAAAGAACGGTGCGAGTCGGACTGCTGCCTCAATGAAGAAACCGGTCGCTGCTCTCAAGCTGGCCGCTAACACCATGGATGGGCGAAGTCCAGGTAAGAGCGATCTCCCGCCAATTGTGCTGCGGGCCAATCGCTCCGACACGCCCAAAGATTCCTTCACGGAACTCGTAACAAATCAGGAAGCGGGGTTTGGCATGGTTCTCGTTGCGGCAATCGTGGCGGCAGCCCTTGGCGCCTTGCATGCCCTGGAGCCAGGCCATGGGAAAACGGTGGTAGCTGCCTATCTGGTGGGATCGCGCGGAAGCGCGAGCCATGCTCTTCTTCTTGGGCTCATCGTGACCGCGGCGCACACGGCAGGAGTATACTTGCTGGGGGGGGTGACGCTTTACGCTTCACGCTATGTCGTACCAGAGCGCCTTTACCCCTGGCTCGGCCTATTCTCGGGCCTTACAGTCGCAGGACTGGGGCTGTGTCTTTTTCTTCAGCGCTGCACTGGGGCAACCCATCTTCACTCCCACTCGCATGGTCATCATCACGGGCATGCACATGAGCATAGTGACACGCATCATTACCAGGAGAGGAAGAGCGGAGGTGTCTCTCTGCGCGAGCTCATCGTCCTTGGAATCACAGGGGGCATTGTCCCATGTCCAGCAGCTCTTGTGGTTCTGCTGAGCGCGGTCGGCCTGCGCCGGGTCGGATTCGGGTTGTTTCTGATTGTGGCGTTCAGCATAGGACTGGCCGCGGTGCTGATCGCACTCGGCGTCCTCATGGTCTATGCTCGTCGATTCATGTCTCGTTTTCACAGCGAAGGGGCGCTGATTACACGCTGGCTTCCTCTAACCTCAGCAGCCGTTATCACTCTTTTTGGCTTGACGATGGCGGTTCAGTCCCTGGCAACTGCAGGGATTCTTTAGGCAGCGGCTGATCGGCTCGCGCCGCTAAATCCAAACCACAGACCAGATTCGTAGAAGGGTTAGAGTCGATCTAACCTTTACAATGGAGGAAGAGACAATGAAACGGTTTTGGCGTGACATGGGAGTTCTAGCAGCGCTCGCCCTGGTGAGTGCGCCGGTTATGGGGCACGAGCCTCACATATCGGTCGCCGGTGCTAGTGCAGGAGAGACCGAGGGGACAGCATCTCAGAGCAGCTCCACAATCACCATCCAAACCTTCCAGTTCAAGCCGGCCAAGCTGGAGGTGAAGGCCGGGACACAAGTGACCTGGATCAACCAGGACGACATCCGGCACACAGTCACCTCAGGCGCTCTAGAAAAGAAAGACGGCCGATTCGACGCTCCTCTGGTCGGCAAAGGCAAGAGCTTCAGCTTCACTTTTTCACAGCCAGGAACCTACAGCTATTTCTGCGAGCGCCACGAACACATGCGCGGGGAGATCCAGGTTCGATAGGACTCATCAGAAAAACATGAGAACAGATTTG
>VBLN01000300.1 GCA_005878685.1 Deltaproteobacteria bacterium
GTTATTGACTATTGTCATCTGCCCAGCATGACACCGAATCTCCTCTGTGTCAGAAGGGGATTGACGGACCTATGGATGGTGGCAAAATATTTGGCGACCATGAATCAAGCTGATCTGAAGACGGCCATGCTTTTGTTTCTTTCAGTTGGGCTTTCCGCGTGTGTGACTCAGAGGCCGGTGCTTCATTCGAATGAGCATTTGATGCGCGTAGGGCCTACTGTGGCCGAGCGGGACATCGACGAATGTGTGCGGCGGGCCGCACAGTATGAGTCTCGTGAATCAAGTCCACCTCCATCCTACAGGGACCTCGTCGACCGCTGCCTCCGTGAAAAAGGCTACGAGCCAGGCGGTTGGAAGTAGACCAACTTTTGGCCCACGCGACCCCGATGCTCTTTTGTCATTTCGACGTTTCGAGAATTCTCGAAACATGGAAGGGTTCACGACTCACGAGCACGATCACTTTTCATCTTTCCGTTTTCAGCCTTGGCTTGACCCCATAGATATAGATAATCACCGTGACTCAGCCCATCAGCCCGCGGGCCAGTTCGAGGAGGAGCGTATCGTTGCCGCGGGCGGCGATGAGCGACAGCCCGAGCGGGCAACCGTCGAGCGTCCCCAGCGGCAGTGACACTTGCGGCAGTCGTGCCAAGCCAGCAATGCACAGGAGAGGCAGCGCTCGGGCGCGCAGGTCGTCGAGCACTTTTGGCGGTGAGTTCCGGAGCAGCGCGATGCTGGGCGTGGACGGCAGCGCGAGCACAGCTCTTCCCCCAAGCATTTCCGCCATGCGGCGCGCGATCTCTTCGCGCCGCGTCCCGGCGCGCGTGACATCCTCGGGACTCACTGTCGCCGCCCAGGCGAAGCGTTCCTTGACCCCCGGGCCGAGCGCAGGCTTTTCCCGCGTGATCCACTCGCCGTGGCAAGCCCATGCTTCTGCGCCTTGCAGGAAGCGGAAATAATCCATCCATTGCGTGAGCGGCTCGTCACCCACCGTCACAGGCTCGGGCATCCCGACTAGCGCTGCGACCTTGTCGAGCGCGGACCGGAGCGCATGGGCAACCGTTTCTCCAACAACGGCGACGGCGTCCTGCACGATGAGCAATCGTGCAGGACGCGGCGCGGGCGCATCGTCGCGCAGCAGGGTGCGTCCCACGCGTTCGAAGACCCCGGCGTCGCGTGCAAACCAGCCGCAGGTATCGAAGCTCGGCGCAAGCGGGCACACGCCATCGAGGGAGATGCGCCCGTGCGTGGGTCGCATGCCGAGGATCCCGCAGAAGCTCGCCGGCAGGCGCACCGAGCCGCTGGACGAGCCGCCAGGAATGCGCCCCGGCGCGTTCACGTTCACCGGCGCGCCGTAGTGCGCATTCTCGCCGGTGAGGCTCCAGGTCAATTCGTCGGTGTGGGTCTTGCCGACGAGGTGCGCGCCCGCGTCGAGCAGCCGCTGAACGACCGGCGCCGTGCACGCCGCGGGGTCATGGGTGCGCAGCCAGTCGGGGCTGCCGAAGCCGGTCCTGTGGCCCGCGACGTCGTAGATGTCCTTGACCGCGAACGTAAGCCCCACGCGCGGTCCGCGCGACGCGCCCTTCATCTCGATGTAAGTATCGCGGCAAAACGCTCCGAGCCGGTCGTTGGCGACGATCTCGTTCACTGGATTAATGGAACCGCAGATAAATTACGGGTTCTCCACGTTGAAGCCGTCTACCTCTTCGGTTCTGTCTGCGAGAACGCTTCCAATTCGAACCGATCCTGGTTGAGCAAGCGCCCTTCTACTCTGACATAATCCCCACTGCGAAGCTGCCGAAAACGATCAACAATAGAACCCGGAGGATTGTAAGGAAGAGAAACGACGACATTGCCGCTAGAGCGATCCTTCAGCTCAAAGAAACCACGCTGGTAGTCGACCCTTCCTACCTCTCCTTCGAGCCGCTCAACTCGCGATCCTGGCGAGACAATGCCGCCACGTTCCTGGACCGACTGTCGAACGCGAATCAGATCCGTGGAGTAGCTGCCATAACGATCCTGCTCGACGCGCATGCTCACAACGTCTCCGGGTTCCAAATTGTCAACCGAGTAGTCCTGCTGCCGATAAATTACCCGCGTAGCGGAGCTGTAGCCGATCCGTCTCGTACGAGCATCCTGCGTCCGCACTTCGATCTGCTGTGAGCGTGTGTCTACCCGCTGAACCTCGCCTTCGAGCTCGGTTTGCTCCTGCCCGCCAGGTCCATAGATGCTCCCGGGGGGATTGCCCAAACCGCCCATTTGATCACAGCCGCTGGCTGCTATTAGACTAAGCGCCAAAGCTACACGTAACATCATTCGGCCTGTTGCATTCATAGCGTTTACCTCCTGCGATCGTCGGTGGTAACGGCAAAGGCTAGCCCTGGTATCATGATGGCCAGTTGCTAGCGCATCTTCTCCAAAGTCTCGATTCGCTCCTCTGTTCCCGGGTGCGTCGACAAAAACCCTCCCCCGCTATCTCCCGAGGTCTGCTTTATCCAACGAAGCGCATCTATCAGAACTTCCTTGGAATAGCCGGCGCGGCGCAAAATCTCTACGCCATGGCGATCCGCTTCGAATTCCTCTGACCGACTATAACCTCGGGCGATAAGCGTGCCTGCAATCGGCGCAATCCCGCTGCTGCCGGGAATCACTTGTTCAAGCAGCACCATTCCAAGGGTTAAACCAGTACCCAAAAGCTGGGCCTTGGCGACATGGCCAAGATCGTCATGAGCGATTTCGTGAGCTAGCACTCCCCTTAGGCGATCATCGTTAGCCCTCTCGAGCAGGCCGGTGGTGACGAAAAATCTGCCGTCGCCCCCGTTTGCCGCATTGATGTCTCGATCCTCCATTATGCCGACTCGCACCTCTTTTAAAGAACGCGGATGATTCATGGCCCGAAGCAACGGAGCCACTATACGCTGTAACCGTTCGACCTGTGTCTTATCAACCTGTCGGCCGCTCGAAGGGCGACGAACTCCTTGCAGCGCAAGAAGCTCCGGCTCGCTTGATCCCGCATAGCTCTCTGGTAGCAAGGCGAAGATAAAAGCGGCTACAGTGCTTGCAACCGCCAGGACCTTTCTTAGTTTCGACATTTCCAGCCTCATTGACGGCCTCTCCTTCACACAAATGCCTCTATACCCCCCTCCTTGACTCGGCAGGAATTCAACCGTGCGGCTGGCACGTCCGCTCGTGAGTGTACCTTACGCCATTCAGATAACCGCTTCAAATTGAAATTTACCTCTTCTCCGCGTCCTCCGTGTCTCAGCGATGAGTTCCGCTCCAAGCTGGTTAAACCCTTTCACCGCAGAGGCGCAGAGAGCGCAGAGACTCCCCGCTAGCAGAGGGGAAGAGAAAGTGTCAATATTGGCAAGATCAGAAAGCCTGGCCCCAAGTCATGGCCCGGACAGCCACGCATGACTCGAGTCTGGCGTGGTGGCTGACCCTTCACCGTGCGGAACTCCCATCCGCAAACAACCCGCCGGTTACGCCTTGAAGGGCGGTCTCTTCACGAACATACGTGTTACAGAATGGAAACCGTCATACGCGCAACAATTGGATCGCAATTGGGGCAACTATAATGGACTCTGGGCTCATCACGTCCGCCTCCATTTACTGCAAGGTGTCACGGGTCGGACCACGCTATGTCTCAGCAGTTTCAGCAAATTTCTGCCACGGTAAGATTTTGCCTTGTCGGTTGTACCGTGATGACTTAAGATTCGTCCATGGCTATCGCGATACTCAGCGATAACGGGTTTCCGATCTGAAAAACCCGCCGGAGAACGTGGACTGACCCTGCTTAATATCTTGGGGAGACGAATTGCCAGCCCAACCACATCGGCTCTCAAAATCCCGTGTCCTTGCCGGCCTCCAATGCCACAAGCTCGTGTGGTGGATGGTGCACGAGCCAAGCGCGCCCGAGCTTCAACCGGATGCCACAACGCAGGCTGTCATGGACCGGGGCACCCGCGTCGGCGAGCTTGCCCGGAGCCAATTTCCGGGCGGCGTGCT
>VBLN01000314.1 GCA_005878685.1 Deltaproteobacteria bacterium
GTTTCGGACTTGGTCAGCCGGGCAAAAAAACTCGTTGAGGCAAAGCCGGATGTTCTCGTCGCAGTGACGACCAGCCACACGGCTGCAGCCAAGCAGGCAACTACGACTATTCCGATCGTCTTCGTCTGGGTTGGCGACCCTATGCGGTCCGGCTTTATCGCAAGCTACGCATCATCCAAGAACAATCTAACCGGGGTCGCCGCCTACTCCGGCCCGCTCTCCGCCAAGCGGCTCGATATTCTCAAGGAGATCGTCCCCGGGGTAAGGCGCGTGCTAGCCATTGTGACGACCCACGATAGCATCGCCGAGAGCTCGTTTCAGTCTATCAACGAAGCAGCACCAAGACTGGGGGTACAGCTGGTCCGTAAAGACGTGACGACGAAGGAGGAGATCGAGAAGGTCATTTTGGAGACGGCTAAAGGGTCCGTGGAAGCGATCTATGCTGTCCCTTCTTCCCTCGTGGGAGTCCATATACACCTCCTCATCAAGAAGTCCAAGGAAGACGGGTTGCCCCTAGTTGTCTGGGAAAATTCCATGGTGGAGCAAGGGGCCTTGTTTGCCTATGGGGCCGACGTCCGGCAGGTCGGCGCTCAATCCGCCAAGCTGGTTTCTAAGGTCCTAAAGGGAACCAAACCTTCAGATGTTCCGACCGAGATACCCGAGAAGCTCATGCTTGTCATCAATCTTGGCACCGCCAGGGCTATAGGGCTCAAGATCCCTGACCAGGTCTTGGAGAGAGCGGGCCGTCGCATTGAGTGAAACAATAGGGATTGGCCTAGGATGAATCTTTTCGCAAAGCTCTTTCGCGGTTCCAGATCGATCCGGCAGCGGCTGTTCTGGAGGCTGGGAGTTCTCAGCCTAGGAACTCTTTCGATCGTCAACCTGATTTGGCTCCCGTCATCGATCAGGGAGATACGGCAGAGCCAAGCAGAACTGCAGCGCGTGGCAGTTCGTTCGGTTAGGGACCAGATCCAGCTATTTCTGGAGGAGAGGGACCGGCAGCTAAAGAGCCAAGCCGTGCTCTTCAGCGCCCCGTTTGCCGAAAACAATCAGGAGGCAGTGCGTCTCCTCGGCCATCGCTTCCTCCAGCGTGATCCGGCGTTCGAGGAGATCGGCATCGTCGATCGAGAGGGGAGAGAGCGCTTGAGACTCTCCCGGAAGCTGGTCATCACCGACCGAGAGCTCAGAGATCTCTCTGCCACTCCCTTCTACCAAGAAGGGATGCGAGGGGAGCTCTCTTGGGCGTCGGTGTTTACGACGGAGACCTCTGAGCCATGGGTCACTCTTGCTGTCCCTCTCCGTGCTTCAGAAACCACCACGATTGGCGTGGTTTTTGGTGTCCTCAGTCTCAAGTCGCTCTGGGATTTGACCGGGGAATTTCACCTGACCTATGGTGGGCGAGCCTACGTCGTGGAGCAGACGGGCCGGGTCATTGCCGCGGCTGACTCAAGCTTGGTCCTGAGACAGCTCTCGTTTGCAGACCGGCCTCTAATCCAGCGACTCACCCACACTGCCAGTTCGGCAGCGCACTCGTTCATCCAAGATGTTTACGTCAATGAAAACAACGTAAGCGTCGCGGCTACAGGCCTTCTGCTTCCAGGACCACAGTGGGCGGTAGTGGTCGAGCAGTCTCAGGCACTCCTCTACAGCCCTGTTAAGCAGAAGCTCTGGTTGTCTTTGGGGATCTCGTTTATCGGTCTCCTGGTCAGCTTTGGTGTGGCCGGCTCGCTTAGTAGCCGCTTGAGCGGACCGATCATCCGGCTTCGTGAGGGAGTCAAGTTGATTGGGCATGGTCAGCTCAAGCACCGGGTTATGGTTGAGGGGGCGGATGAGGTCGGGGAACTGGCCATGCATTTTAACACTATGGCCGAATCCCTTGAGGAGCAGGAGGCCGCACGAAAGCAAGCTGAGGAGCGAATCCAACGGCAACTCCAGCAGAGCACGGCCCTTCGTGAAATCAATCTAGCCATTACCTCGACCTTGGATCTCCGCGCTGTCTTGGACGTCCTGCTGGAAAAAATCGACCTCTCTCTCCCGTATGCCGTCGCCACCGTCAGATTATTAAACAGAGAGACTGGGGAATTAGAGTCTGTGGCTTGTCGTAACCTTGATGAGGAGGAATGGAAGGCAGCAACTAGGGGAATTAAAGGCGGTCTTGGCAGGATGTTGCCTGAAGATCATTCCCCTGTCATAGTCCTGAACGCTCAAACGGACCCGCGATCCCTAGCCTCTAAGTTTCTCCGCAAACATGGATTGGTCTCCTATCTACGAGTGCCACTGATTGGTAAAGGGGAGGTCCTAGGGGTCCTCACTTTCTTTACAAAAGAGGAACACCAATTCAGTGAAGAAGAGATCGAGTTTCTCACCATCTTGGCTGGCCAAGCCGCGATAGCGATTCACAACTCCCAGCTTCACGAGCAAACCAAAAGGCAGGCGATTGAATTGGAGAGGGCAAACAGGGATCTGGAGCGTCAAGAGGAGATCCAGGGGCTACTCAAGGAGCTCAGCATAGCTTTGTCGAAGCTCTTGGATGCACGTGCGGTGGCTCGGGAAATCCTGGCTGCTGTCCAACGTTTGATTCCGGGTACGGTCGCCCGGTTGTGGGAGAAAGCTCCAAAAGAAGACGTGCTGTGCCTCGTTGCGAGTATCGGCATGCGTGAGCCAGAGGGTGGCATTACGCTTCAATTGCAGCTTGGGAGAGGATTCACTGGGATTGCGGCTGCCACAAAAGAACTCATCATCAGTGCAGATGTGACGAAGGATAGCCGATATGTGAACCGAGATTGGGCGTTGGCCGAGGGGTTGGTCTCCACCGTGCACCTTCCTTTTCTCTATGGCGCGGAGGTCTACGGTGTCCTCGCCATCTTTACAAGGGAGCCCCATCTTTTCACCGACTCGGAACTAGGCCTGCTGCGATCCTTTGCTTCTCAGGCAGCTATCGCCATTCATAATGCGAGGCTATACGAGCAGACCAAAAACCAGGCAGTCGAGCTCGAGAAAGCCAGCAAGGTCAAGGATGAGTTTCTGGGTTTCGTGTCCCACGAGCTGAAGACTCCGGTGAATTCGATCTTGGGTTACACCGAAATGATGCAGAGTAAGATGTTCGGAGAGATCAACTCGGAGCAGGAGCGGGCACTAGGAAAGGTGATGGCTAATTCCCGGGATCTGCTCAACATGGTGAACGGTCT
>VBLN01000315.1 GCA_005878685.1 Deltaproteobacteria bacterium
CAGAAAGGCGTCGTTCATGTCTCGCAGAATTGGCGAGAGCCCTGGTATGTGGAAACTGTCGATAGAGAGAATCATCCGATAGAAGGCAACCCCTGCGAGCAGGCTGAACGAGCGATCAATGCTATCAAAGGCAATCACCAGTCCGTTCTAAACGCCAATGACCAGCAATCATCCCGCATAAAATGCCTGATCATTTTCCCCGATGGATATGAGTTTGAGGGACCAAAGGATTTTTCCATACTCGACCGCGACGAGGTGGTGACGCTGAACCTACGAAACTTTCGCGATTTACCGGAAGCGATATTACAACCCACTCAGCACAAAACACTCGATTCCCGGAAGTACAGGAAATGGATTGAAGGCGCCGTTCTGAAAAGCAACGACGACTCCATCCGTGGAACATGGCTTGATCCGGCCTTCGATAAGCCGGAGGCAGAGCCTCCCAAGGGGCAGCTCTGGCGCTTACGTCGTCCACGCCACGAGGAGTTAGCAGAGCAAGAAGAAGTCTCTTCATCCGATAGCTCGCGAACGAAACTAATCCAGACGAAATTCGACCGGCGCAAGCTAAAATTAACCATAACGGTCATCACCGCTACGATCATCGGGATGGTTGGGTGGTGGCTATACGATGTTAAGAGACCGCCCCTTTCAGTCTCTTATGCGCCGCGCCCTGCATTATCTCCACACCCGGAGAACCCTACAAACGCGACTAAAGTCATACAAGCATCGATGCCTCAACATAGCGCTTCGTTATCGGAAAATGAGAAGCGGGATATCCTACCTGCCCGGGGAACCACAAAACCCGATGAAGCGCGGGAGCCGGAATTGACAGGAAAAAAGCGACCTATCGAAAGCGCAGCGAAGCCTCGCGCCCGGCCACAAGCTTCCGAAGATTCAGAGCTCAGGCGGCAGAAGATAGAACTTCAGATACGCCAAGCCATTGTCCTTCGTGCGATCACCGGCGTAACGGTTTCGTTTGTTGGAGACACAGCCTACCTCCGAGGCCAAGTCGAATCGGAAAATCAAAGATCTGCCGCCGAAAAGGCCGCGCGGAGTGTTCCGGGGATTAAGGAAATCCGCAACTCCATAGAGGTAAATCGCTTGCTCCCTGCTGACGGCTAGCCCAGAGGATAAACGGGTCAGTTTCGTCTTCGGCTTCCATCTATCCTTCACTTTCTCAATTGTAGCTCCCGACCCGCGATGTTATTCTACAGCGCAACACGTTGCGCCTGGAGAGGACAGATATGAAGGCGATGGTGAACTTGCTTGTCGCGTTGACCTTGAGTTTCGCCGCAGCAGCCCACGCCCAGGAGATCGTCACCCTCCCAACCCGGCCGGGTGTAACACAAGCGTATTTTATCGCCCGAGTGCCGGCGAATTCGCGAGCGATCGCCCTGTTGTTTCCCGGCTCGGGTGGCTTGATCCGCCTGAGATCTGAAAATGGCCAGATCAAGTTCGGTGGGGATAACTTTCTGGTGCGGAGCCGCACAGAGTTCATCAAGCGGGGTGTGATCACCGCGATTGGGGATGCCCCGTCGGATCAACAGAGTGGATGGGGCATGGGAGATGAATTTCGCCTCGGCGAGCAGCATTTCACCGATATGTCCGCAGTCATCGCCGATCTCGACAAGCGATTTCCCGGAGTGCCGCTGTTTCTGATCGGCACGAGCCGCGGCACAGTGTCGGCCGCGCCCCTCGCCGCGAAATTCGGTTCCCAAATCGCCGGTGTGGTTTTGACCTCCACTGTATTTCGTCAGACCGGCCCGCGATCGACTGAGCGCGGTCCCCAATTGAGCGGGTTCGACTTTGCCACCATCAAAATCCCGCTGCTGTTCGTGCATCACGTCTCGGATCAGTGCACCGCGACTCCCTACGCTGACGCGCAGCGGCTGTCGGACAAGTACCCGCTGATATCGGTCATCGGCGGCTTGCCGCCGAAAACGGATCCGTGCGACGCATTCAGCCAGCACGGCTATTACGGCAAGGAATCCGAGACCGTCGAAGAGATGGTAAATTGGATGCTGACGAAGCCGTTCCGGAGCGAGGTGAAGTAGTTGTCTATCGCGGGACCTCGCCGCCCCAAATCTCTTTGAGCAAGCCGCTCTTTTCCAAATTCTCGGCAAAGCTGTTATCGATAACCTCGGCGGCTTTTTTGCGCACGTTCGTTCCCTGTTCGCGCGCAACCTCGATCACTCCAGCCACAGTGCTTTCCGGCACAATAATGCGCCGGTTTACCAGCAACTTCGCATAGGCATCATAGGCGGATTGAAGCGCGTCGGGATCGTTGAGTCTGAGTTGCTTGGCTACGGCTGCCTTGCCCTTATCCGGATTTTTCTCGACAAAATAGATTGCCTCTGCCAACACAGCGGTCCACTTCTGTGCTAGCGCGGAGCGCTCTCTCAGCGACTTGGCGTTGGTATGCAGAGAGCTGTAGACCGCAGGCACGGCCAGATCGTTGAGCCGATAGACCAGATTGAAGCCTTCTCTTCTGCCGCGGGCATCAAGTGGGGGGGTGACCAGGCAGGCTTCCGCCAGGCCGGCACGCATAGCGTTGAACGGCTCCACCTGACCGGTGCCGCCGACCGGCCGAATTTNNNCAGGGCTCTGGCTAACCGAAAGGTCAAGTCACCCGGACGCGTGACCGCCATGGACTTGCCTCTCAAATCCTCCGGTCGCTTGACATCCTTCCTCGCCAGCATCACCCAGGGGAGGCCGACGAGCGGCGCTCCGATCAGCTTGGCATCGCTGCCCGCGGCCAGACCCGGTATCGTCGCGTCAGCCGCGCAGTAGAGAAACTGGATTTCGTCAGCCGCGAGCGCAGCCAGAGAAACGCCGCTGCCCCGAATCGAGACAAACTCAACCTTGATGCCGTATTTGTCGAACAACCCATAATCGATGGCAGCATAGAGGTGAATGAACCCGCCAGTGATCGCACAGGCGGCCGCGCGCACCGTCACGGGCGCCTCTCCGGGTTTGGCGAGATAGGGATTGGCCCGGGTGGGGGTAGGTCGAACGCTCGTAAGCGCGACCAGCAGGACAAGCCCGATTTTCATAATTTCTCGGCTGCGCATCGGTTTGCTCCTTATAACCGTTACCTCGCCCTTGTCAAGCTGGAGATTGATATACTAGATTGGGTTTAGTTTTAGAAAGCTGACAAGGAGACAGAAAGCCATGGCTAAGATCAAGCACATCGCTCTAAGGACTGCAGATCCGGAAAAGACGTCTGCTTTTTACCAGGAGCTGTTCGGTCTCAAAAAAGTCGGCATGGGGCGCAACGGAATCTATCTCTCCGACGGCCATATCAATCTCGCTATCCTGAGGGGCAGTGGCAGGCTCGGCATCGAGCATTTAGGCTTTCAGGTTGAGGATGTTGACGGGACGCTGATCAGGCTCAATCAACTCGGTGGGAAATCTATGTCGGAGCGAGTGAATGTCACTCCAACCGACGCATCCAACCCGCAGTCTTACTATGAGATCAAGTGCTTTGGGCCCGACGATCAGATCATCGACATCTCAGGCTCCGGCTGGGTCGGCACGGACTGATACGGAAGTCCAAAGTCGTAGTGATCCTTCAGGCGAAGATCAGCTCGCACGAGCATCTAATAGAGTGATGTTAGGAAATGGCGCGACCCGTTTGGTCGCTCGGGGCAGTCTCGGGCAGACCTATTTGTGACCTCGGTCTTCGCCCGTTCTGGCGGAAGCCGAGCCAGTTCCACTGATCCGGATGGCGGCGAATCATCGCTTCCAGGTGACGGGTGAATAGGGCGGTGTTGGTCGCCACGCTCTCCTCGACTGCCCCACTATTCACCAGCGCGATCTCCGGACCAATAGAAAGGGTTAAGCAATCATCCGAGCGCCTAGTCAAAAACATAGGCAGGACCGCAGCCCCCGTACGCAGAGCCAATGCCGCGGGTCCCCTTGGAGCTGGTGCGGCGCGTCCGAAAAAAGTGACCTCCACTTCGCCGGATTTAAACTCATCGGCAATGAGAAGAACCACGTCGTTCTCTCTTAAAGCCCTGAGTATTGCTCGGACCGCATTCTTCCTGGGTCTGGCGGAGATCGTCTTGATCCCGACCCTGGTCCGAAAGTCATCAATAAGACGAGCAAAGCCCGGGTCGCGCGGCGGCTTTACAAGCACGCTGAAAGGGTAACCCGCCGCCGCGAGTCGAGCGCCAATCATGGTGAAGTTGCCGAGATGAGCGCTGAGCGCAATCACGCCCCTCTTTTTTGCCAAGGCTCGCTTGAGATGATCCTCTCCTTCGACAGCAACCATAGAAAGGATTTCTTCCTTGGGGAGATACATCGCGCGGCTCGTTTCCAAAAACCCTTGAGCAAAGTTCCTCCACGCTTTCCGAACCAAGGCTTTCCTTTCGGCAGACGTGGGAAATTCCGCTACCATGGCCATCGAGAGGTTCTCTTCCATTCGGATTCGGTACCTCCACAAAATAGCAAAGGTCAGTCGCTCGCCCCACGAAGCAAAGGCTGAAAGCAAGCGCAGCGGAATCCATGGAAACACCGCGACGAATCCTCGGAGGCTATACTCGCCGACCCGGTAGCGCAACCAGTAGAACGCCTCGGCGATCCTAGACCGTTTCTTATGCTTGCGTAGGATCACTAGTCGAGAGACCCCTTATACACGCTCGGCCTCTTCATCGGCAAACAAAACCCAAGATAAACCGAGGAGCGATGGATATGCTCCCCCACCGCCCCTCGAGCTGCCAAAAAAAATACCGCCCTAGCGGCCCGCCGCTTTGAGAAATTTCTGTCCCGTTCTCCCAGATACTTTGACTCCGTTCTGCTTCCTCTTGTCTCTGGGATTCAGACGGTAAATCTTAGCGTTGAAACGCGCCGCCAGCTTCATCTCTTTCCAATGTATTAACCCTTGACGCACATACTGGGGATTCATCCCGAGGACCTCACAAATGTTCTCGAAAGAGAATAACCAATCGCTGCCCTCTTCCAAAATCCACTCCTCCGCTTCACGAAACATTTCCTTTCCCCGGTTGTCCCGAGACAAGACATACTTTTGGAAGCAAGCGACGGCGTCCTCCAGGACTGCCAGCATGAGCCTCTTTTCAGGCTCCAGAGGGGCCTTCCTGCGGAACGTCTCTAGGTACTGCTCAGGAAGAAGAGTGTCGGGTTGAAACAGAGATGCGACTCTTTCTTCCGCGCTAAGGCTTGTCTCATTCATCATAAGAACCACCTCCCTGTCGGGTGCGGCCTGCAATGAGTTGGACGTTGAGAAGAACTTGTCTATTCATGCCGCACTCGAAAGAGAAGAGGAGTTCAAACGGCCCTGGCTCGTAGTCTGTTGAAGGTCAGATAGGGTCGTCTGAGCGAAAACCTCCAGGACCTTTCGTTGAACCTCGCTCCATACCCCAAACATTGTACATCGAGGCAGATGGCTGCAGCTCAGGCGTTGATCCATACAGACATTCACGGCTATGGGGCCTTCTAGCGCCTCGATCACGTTCTGAAACGAAATCTCACGCGGCAATCGCGCGAGGCTGTAGCCTCCGTCCGGTCCCCGCTTCGATTTGACCAGCCCGCAGCGAATCAAATCCTGAATGATCTTTTCTAAAAATTTGCGCGGGATGGTTTGCTGGGATGCAATCTCGCCCACGGAGCAACTCCTGGCCGGATCCTGGGTCGCGAGATAAATCATCGCGCGCAGGCCATAATCGACCCTTCGAGGAATTTGCATGACTCTCATTAGCCTTACCTCCTTGCCCCGATACTGCCCGTTGCCCGATCCTTGCCCTGCGGAACCTCAGGGTGATCCCGGAGTTTCCCAACAGCAGAAAGTTCTAACAGACGATGAATCACTCCAGGCATCTTTTCGCTAACGAACTGAACCTCTTTGTCCGTACTATAACGGCTCAAACTGAACCGTACGGCTCCCTGAATCCAATCGGGCGGAACCTTCATCGCGCGAAGCACGTGCGATGGTTCCGTTGACCCTGCGGTGCATGCGGATCCAGTGGAGGCGCAGATTCCATATTGATCGAGAAGAACCAATATCGCTTCTCCTTCAAGAAACTTGAAGCTTATATTCAGCGTATTC
>VBLN01000071.1 GCA_005878685.1 Deltaproteobacteria bacterium
TTGGCGGCCAGCATGGCGCAAAAGACGGCGTTCCTCGAGGCGTTGGCTAACGCGCATCCCTTCCAATGGGAAATCTGACCTCTCCTAACTTGCTCGAGGCCGATATGGGACGAGACCGCCAGGCTGATCGCATGAGCCATCTGCTCTTTCGCAAGGCCGAACAGTTTAGCCGCCGCTACGGCGGCCGCGATGACGCCGTAGGTCGCCTGATCCCAACGGCGTTCTTTTGACCCAGTGTCGATGAGCCCGCACAACACCTCATAAGCCAACACCGTTCCGAGGATGACGTCTTTGCCGCTGCCGTTTCTCGCGTGCACGACGGCGAGCACCGGAGCGAGGAGGTCGCTCGGGTGGCAGGTAGGCGAGCCGGCGTAGGTGTCGTTAAAATCGAGATAGCGGATCATCACACCGTTGGCGAAAGCCGCGAGGTCGGGCGAGGTTTTCTGGCCGCTAATCAAAACGGTGGACGGGATGGCCGAGGTTATCTCGGATGCGGCGGCTCTAGCGATCTTGGCTGGAGGACTCTCGGCCCCCCCGAGCGCGCACCCCACGGTATCCAAGATAATGTGCTTGGTCCGGCGTATCACTTCCTGCGGCAGGTCGCGGTACGACAACTTCAGCGCATAGTCGCAAAGATGATTGAGGATTCGGTCAGCCATTAAAGTTATAATCGCGCCAAGACGCCAATCGATCCCGAACCAAAATCCGAAATTCGAAGCTCGAAATCCGAAACAAACCGAAACGGGTTTGTTTGGAACTTTGAACTTTTAGCTTTGGTATTCTTTCTATTCTGTCTTCTCCGCGCCCTCAGTGCCTCTGCGGTGAGCTACACGCAAGCCATTACATAACTCGAACTGACAGGCTACCGCAAACGCGCCGAGAGTCATCGGTTGGGGATGTCTGAGAGTAACTGCTCAGGCGCTTGTCAGGAGACAGCAGTTCAAATACAATTCGCGCATGGCTGTAATCAATTTGAGAGGGGCCACCTGCAAGTTGTATTGGGTCGAGGAGTGAATTGTAGCGAAACGATTCGGTCTCCGTGGTAGAATCGCCGAGAGAAGGCATGGCTAAGGAAGCACAAAAGATTCCCATATCGAGAAGCGAAATCGCTGATTTTTGCCGGCGCCACCGTATTCGCAAGCTTTCGCTCTTCGGCTCTTTGTTAAGGGACGATTTTGGGCCGAAGAGCGATGTGGATGTCTTGGTTGAATTTGAGCCGGATGCCAGAGTGGGCTTTTTCAAGCTCTATGACCTGGAACAGCAACTATCGCAACTTTTGGGAGGTCGTAGGGTTGATATCAACACGCCCAATTCATTAAGCAAGCACTTCAGAGACGAGGTCCTCGCCGAGGCGGAGGTTCTTTATGTCCAGGCGTGATCCGCTGGTGCGCCTGAAACATATGTTGGACTACGCTCACGAGGCCGTTGAAATGGCGAAGGGCAAGACGGCGAAGGACCTGGACCAAGATCGCAAACTCGCTTTGGCCCTAACTCACTTGGTTGAGCTGATCGGTGAGGCAGCAAGTCAAGTGCCACAGGAGGTCCGGGTATCCCAATGTTCCCTGGCCGAAAATCGTCAGCATGCGCAATAGGCTTATCCATGGCTATGACTTTGTAGATTACGAGGTTCTTTGGGATACCGTTGCTGAAGACCTTCCGTTGCTCATTACGGAATTGACAAAAATCATCCCCAACCAGACCAAGCAATAACCTAAGACCTGAACGTTTCCCAGCGTCATTGTCACCTGTCACACTGCCGCCAACTCCAACGAGTCCTACGCCAAGTGTCAGACACACATGGCGTGCGAGGTCGCGCGCGCCCTCATCGGGCAAAGCCACACGATAGGCATGCAAGCCAAGAATCATCGAATCCTAAACCGCAACTTGACACGGAACCAAGAGCTGTTATAGCAGGGCGCAAAAGGGGAAACCCACCATGACACGAACATTATCGGCGCTTCTACTGGTGTTTTTGCTGCCGGCTTTGGGACTGCCTCAGGAGAGAATCAAGTTTCCTGTGGGGGTCTCTTCTAAAGTCCTCGGCTACGGACATCTATGGGCGGCATGGAGGCTCGGCTATTTCGAGCGCCAAGGGCTGGACGTCGAGGTTGTGCTGATGCGTGGCACGGCTCCGGCCGTGCAAGCGATGATCGCAGGATCGATCTCCGCGGGGCTGGTGGCCAATGACGGACCCATAGCGGCGGTGGAACAGGGGATGGACCTTGCCATGGTCGCCAGCAGCAGCAAGATCACGCATATGATCATGGGTGGGAAGAACTATAAAACCTACGAGGACCTGCGCGGCGCGACGATCGGCTCTTCGACGCTGACTTCAGGCACCGCCTTTGTTCTGCGACGAGTGCTAAAGACCAAGGGCCTTGAGTATCCGCGGGATTACAAGCTCCTCAACGTAGGCGGAACCACTTCGTCCTTCGCGGCCCTGAGTGCCGGCCAGATCGCTGCAGCGATGATGGCTGTTCCCAACGCCTTTCAGGCCCAAGAGGCGGGCTTCAACGTGATCGGGCGCGTGGCGGATATTTTTCCCAACTATCTGCTTTCAGCGTATACAGTAAGACGCAGTTGGGCAGAAAAAAATCGTCCTCGGGTGGTCCATTTTCTGAAGGCCGTCCTCCAGGCCAAGAAATGGTTTGAGCAGGACAAGAAGGCTGCGACGGAGTTTTTAGCCAAGGAATTTCAGCTCACGCCCAGCCTCGCGGAGAAGGGACTCGACTATTACCTCACGAACCAGGCGTGGCATCCGGAACTCGAAATCGAGCTGGATGGATTAAAAACGGTGGTGGAGATCTACGCGGAGCAGACCGGCATGAAGGGACCGATCCCCGGTCCGGAAAAATACGTCGACACGAGCTATCTGAAACAGGCATTGAAGGAACTGGGCTGGAGATAGCTGCGCGCTAACCCCCCGCCGGGACGATATTCCTCAGGAACCTGACCTACGCCAGACGCTAGCAAGCCATGGCTGCTGTTCGCGTGGGCGGCCCGTAGGGCGGTAATAGTGACTAAGCTCAACAAAACCAGCCGCCGACACATGGTGCCGCCACGCTTCAAGGTCGTAGTAGGCGCAATATCGACCCGAAACCCACCCTTCCTCGTTATGACCGTGCGGATTAGAGCTAAACAGCACACCACCTGGCTTGAGAGTTGCGTGCAATTCGAGCAAAACGCGCGGCAGCTCCTGGCTGGGCACATGGAATAGCGCGGCATTCGCGAAGATGCCGTCAAAATGACCACCCGGCAGATCGAGCTTGAGAAAATCCTGCTGCCACACTTCACAGCCGCTGTACGCGCGCGCCATCGCGGCAAGGCTCGCGGAGCCTTCTAGCCCTACCGCGACGTGACCGATTTCGGCAAATGCCTTCAGGTCGCGGCCCGGTCCGCAGCCAAAATCGAGGATAGTGAAAGGCGGATCACCCTCGATGTATTGCAATAGCGCTGCGATGTTCTGGCTGACGTCGTGATCCCGCGTGCCTTGCCAAAATTCTTCGGCATGCTGGTCGTAAAAATCCAGCGTGAGATCACTGATTTTTTCCAAGTCTTCCGGATTCAGTTCTTTTGCTGACTTAATCACACCGACTCAGGCCAATCCCTTCACGAGTCATGCGTTTCCCACGGGTCGTAGGTGCCGAAATTCCAGAGATGGCCCTCGGGAGCGCGGCACGAGAAGCCGCGCCCGCCATAATCCTCGTCCTTAATGTCCATCACGATCTCCGCGCCCGAAGCCTTCGCCCGCTGGTAAAGCACATCCGCGTCCGTCGGAGCTTCAGAGCTGGGCGAGCCGTACGACGTCAACCGAAACCATTAGATTCGTCCAACGATTGCGCCGTGTCTCGCACTGAGCGAGCCGCCGGGATAGAATGTTTATTTGCTCGATCGGAGTTCCTGAACCGCCTGCCGCGCCAGCGTAAAGTCCCTTACTTCGTCCAGCGGACGCTTTTTTTCACCGATTCTGCTAATGACAGCTTCAAGTTCGGCATCCGTCATCTGTCCGTCCCCCGACAGAGTCTTCAGCTCCAAATCATAGGAGTGCGTGGCCACGTCTACTGTCAGTGGAAGCCATTGGAGCATGATCGAAATTGCCTCTTGCTTGTTTTCCAAGATAAATTGATGAGCGCGGAGCAAAGCTTTTAGCGTTCGTTTAGCCAGCTGGGGATTTTCTCGCAAGAGGCGGTCCGAGGTGAACATTCCCGCCACTGGAAGCCCCATCTCCGGCGGGCCAGCCAGGGCTTTGAACCCCATTCGTTGGAGCATCAGGTCATGCGGCGGCGCGACGCAGACCGCGTCGACCGCCCCACTGACCAGCGCCTGCATCCTGACCGGCGCCTCGCCGATGCCCACCGCTTGAATCAGGTTCGGGTTGAAGCCCTTGGCCTGCAGCATCTCTTCGGCGACCAATTGATCGGCCCCTTTAGTCGTTGTTACGCCCAGCTTTTTGCGCTTTAACTGCTGAACCTCTCTGATCTCAGGCCGGACCATGAGGAAATAAGGCCCCTTTTTGAGATGCACAAAGACCACTTTCATCGGAAAGCCTTGAAGGATACCGCGAAAGGTGCTGACAAACGGGGTGGCGAACGTAACATCGCCGTTCACGACCGCCGTCGCGCCAAGACGGGGGTTCATCTGGATCAGCTCTACTTCCAAACCTTCTGCCTTGAAAAAACCTTTGGTCTGCGCCAGATATTGCGGCATGGCCGAGCTGCTTCGGCTCGCGTAAGCAATCCTCACCCGTTGCGGTTCGGCACTCAGGACCTTGCGTCCCGGAATTAGGAATTGCCCGATGGCAATGATCCATGAGAGGCAAAGAATCGTCCGCTTGCACGCTATCTTCATGCTCACTCCTACCGAGTTCCTAATTCCCGCCGTACTTCGTCTGGCAAGCGGGGATTCTCCTGCCCGGCAAAAATATTGTCAAGTTTTTTTCACGCCGCCCTCCTGTTGCTTTATCCCGGTGGCCTACGCTACAAAATAGGTAGAAGCTGACAAATTAAGGAGAGTTCAATGGCACAGAAATCCCTGGATAGTTTTGGCACGGCGGCGACGCTGAAGGTCGGCAAGCAGTCCTACAAGATTTTTCGCTTGGACCGGCTGGAGAAGGCGGGGTTTAAGACTGTCTCCAAGCTCCCCGTCTCGCTGAAGGTCCTGTTGGAAAATCTCTTGCGGTGCGAGGATAACCGTCTGGTGACGAAGGCGGATATTGAGACGCTCGCGGGTTGGAATCCAAAAACCAAGAAAGAAAAGGAAATCGCCTTTATGCCGGCGCGGGTCCTGACGCAGGATCTCACCGGCGTGCCGGCGGTCGTGGATCTCGCGGCGATGCGGGAGGCGATGAAGCGGATGGGAGGCGATCCGAAAAAGATTAACCCGCTCGTCCCGTGCGATCTCGTCATCGACCATTCGGTCCAGGTCGACCGCTTCGGATCCACGGAGGCCTTTCATCTCAATTCCCAAATCGAATATGAACGCAATGTCGAGCGCTACGCCTTCTTGCGCTGGGGGCAGAAGGCCTTTCGCAACTTTAGAGTCGTCCCGCCGGATACCGGCATCTGCCATCAGGTGAATCTGGAATACCTGGGCCAGGTGGTTTTCCGGGCGAAGGAGAACCGCGCGACGCTGGCTTATCCCGACACGGTCGTCGGCATGGACTCGCACACGCCGATGATCAACGGGCTTGGAGTCGTCGGCTGGGGCGTTGGCGGCATCGAGGCCGAGGCGGCGTTGCTGGGCCAGCCCCTGATCATGCTCATTCCCGACGTCATCGGCTTCAAACTTCACGGAAGACTTCCCGAAGGCACCACGTCGACCGACCTCGTTCTCACCGTCACACAGATGCTGCGCAAGAAAGGCGTCGTGGAGAAATTCGTGGAGTTCTACGGCGCGGGGCTTTCAAGCCTGAGCGTCGCCGATCGAGCAACCATCGGCAATATGTCGCCGGAGTATGGCGCGACCATTGGATTCTTCCCCCCCGACGACGAAACGCTCAAATACCTCGAGCTCACCGGCCGGAGCGCGGAGCTGATTCGGTTAGTTGAAGCTTACTGCAAGGAGCAGGGACTTTTCCGCACGGACGCATCGCCCGATCCCGTTTTCACCGACACTCTGGAGCTCGATCTCGCCACGGTGGAGCCCAGCCTCGCGGGTCCACGGCGGCCGCAGGATCGCGTGCCGCTCAAGCAGGCCAAGCCGTTATTCCAGCAGGCGCTCCCCTCCCTGCTCAAAAGCGGCGACCTAGGTCGGGCCGTTTCCGTGCAGCTTAACGGCGACCGTTTTCAGCTCAATCACGGGTCGGTCGTGATCTCCGCCATTACCAGCTGCACCAACACCTCCAACCCTTCGGTCATGGTGGGCGCGGGACTGCTCGCCAAAAAGGCGGTGGAGCGAGGACTGAAGAGAAAACCGTGGGTTAAAACCAGTCTGGCGCCAGGATCGAAAGTCGTTACCGCGTATCTGAAGGACACGGGCCTTCTTCCCTACCTGGAAACACTCGGTTTTTATCTCGTCGGTTACGGCTGCACAACCTGCATCGGCAATACCGGCCCGTTGCCGGAGCCCATTGCCACGGGAATTCAGGAAGGCGACCTGGTGGTCGCAGCGGTTCTTTCCGGCAACCGGAACTTCGAGGGACGGATTCACCCCCAGGTGAGAGCCAACTATCTGGCCTCGCCTCCGCTCGTCGTCGCCTATGCGCTGGCGGGCCGGATGGACATGGATATCACCAGCGAGCCGCTCGGGGAAGACGTCAAGGGCGCGCCGGTCTACCTCAAGGATATCTGGCCTTCGCCGGAGGAAATCCGCGACACCATACGCAGATCGGTCAAGTCGGAAATGTTCAAGAAGGAATATGGCGAGGTCTTCGAAGGCGACGAGCGTTGGAAGAAGATGCCGACCCCAGAGGGCGAACTCTTTGCCTGGGACCCAAGTTCCACCTACGTGCGCGAGGCGCCCTTCTTCAAAGATATGGCCAAGACGCCATCGAAGCCGAAGGACATCACCGGCGCGCGAGTTCTGGCATTGCTCGGAGACTCGATCACGACCGACCATATGTCGCCCGCGGGCGCGATTGAAAAGAACGGACCGGCCGCCAGGTATCTGACGGAGCACGGCGTCCAGCCGAAGGACTTCAACCAGTACGGCGCCCGGCGCGGCAACCACGAAGTGATGATGCGGGGGACCTTTGCCAACGTACGACTCAAGAATCAGCTCGCGCCGGGGACGGAGGGCGGCTGGACGGTCCATCTGCCGGACAAGAAGCCGACTTTCATCTATGACGCCGCGATGCAATATCAGCAAGAAGGCGTTCCCCTGATTGTCATCGCCGGCAAAGAATACGGCACAGGCTCCTCACGCGACTGGGCAGCCAAGGGGCCAAGGCTCTTAGGAATCAAGGCGGCCATTGCTGAGAGTTACGAGCGCATTCACCGAAGCAATTTAATCGGAATGGGAATCCTACCGTTGCAATTTAAAGCGGGGGAAAACGCACAGTCCCTCGGCCTTACTGGCTCTGAGATCTACGAGATCACCGGAATTTCTGATGGACTGAAGATTGGTAAAGAATTGACGGTCAAAGCCAAAGACGAGAATGGGAAAGCAAAAGAGTTTAAAGTCATATGTCGCATTGACGCGCCTGCGGAGCTCGACTACTACCGCCACGGCGGCATTCTCGAATACGTCTTGAGACAGCTCCTGAACGAGAAGGCCGCTTGAGTCGATGGCGGTCTTTCGCGGTGAGCTGGGACTGCAGTTTGTCACTCACCTGGCCAATCATTATACGGTTCCAGACCTTGTGACGCTGGCCGATCTGGCCCGGCGCAAGGGATTCGAGCGCATCTGGGTCAACGACAACATCCGCTACCGCGGTCAGCTGGTGGTCCTAACGGCCATCGCGGCGCGGGTGCACATTCCGCTGGGCACGGCTATTCTCGTCCCCTATTTCCACCAACCGCTGGATCTGGCGGATTCCTTCGCGACGCTCTCGGAACTCTGCGACGGCCGCGAAATTAGCATTGGACTATCGCGTGGTGATCTCGGGCAGGCACCGCAACATGTCGAACCCATAAAACCGATCGCCATGGTCCGCGAGACGGCCCAATTTCTGCGGCAGGCCTTGGCAGGAAATGAAGTCGCCTACGCGGATTATCCGCTGCTGCGTGACTTTTACCACCTTAATCCAAAGGGAAAATTCCGGCTCGCCTTCAAACCGCGCTGCACTTTTCGCTTCTACGGAGGCGGAAACGGCCCTCAGGCGCTGCGGATGTGCGGGCAGACCATGGACGGCTTGATCTCGTCGGGAACCTATATCCCCATGGTCCGGGTGGGACGCCAGGCAGGTATGCTGGCAGAGGCGGAACGGGCCGCGCATGCATCCGATCCAAAGAAGCGGCTGCGCAAGATGTGCGAGTTGAACGTCTCGGTGTCGCGCGATCGCAAAAAAGCGATCGACTTTCCCAAACGTCAGGTCGCGCATTCCATCCTGCAATGGGAAGCGCTCGGCTTTGACTTCGAGGAGTATGCCAAGCTCGGAGTTGACCGCCGGACGGTTCTAGAACTCCAGCAACGATTTGCCTGCGGAGCCACGGTCGAAGAAGCCGCCGCTCTCGTCACCGAGGAGATGGTGCGCGCCTACTACGCGGCTGGCAATCCCGAAGAAGTGGTGCAGCAGATCCTAGAGTTTACCCGCGCCGCTGCCGACCTCGGATATGACCAGATCGTCTTCGCGAAACTCGGTCCTGATTACGAAGAGGCCATTACGCTTCTTGCAAGCCAGGTCATCCCGGAGCTGCGCGAGCGCCGAGATAGGGCGTAGGTCAACGAAAAGTAGCGACATGGCCTTCGCCGCACCGAAAATGCAAAGCTAAACAAAAGGAAAAACAGGCCTTGACAAGCCCCGGACCCTGAGGGATGATTATTTATATCGTTTACCGATATTATCGCTTGCCGAGATAAATAATGAAACTGACGGGGAAAGAGAAAGCTCCCGACTACCAGACGGTGGCCGAATTCCGCTATCGAATTCGGCGATACCTGCGATTCAGCGAGCAGGCCGCGCGGGCGGCAGGCCTAGAGCCCCAGCAGTACCAACTGCTTCTGTCCTTGAAGGGTTTGCCGGCCGGGAAGCAAAGCACGATAGGTGTCCTTGCGGAGCGCCTCCAACTCGAGCACCACAGCGCGGTGGAGCTGATAGACCGGCTGGAGGAGCGGCGTCTGGTCAGGCGCTCGCGGGACAGAATCGACCGCCGACAAGTCCTGATTCAAATCACGCCGAAGGGAGAAGGGCTTTTGCATGACCTCGTGCTCCATCACCTGGAAGAGCTGGAGACTGTCGGGCCCGAGCTTGTCCGCGTGCTGAACAGGATACTTTCCCGCCCTGGCTTAACCGTGCGAAGACTCAAGGCGGTCAACGACAAATAGCGCTCAATGAAACCAACCGGAGGTTCATGTCATGGCAGAGCAAAGTCAAGAAGGAGAACTGCTCTTAGACGTTAGAGTCGCAGAATCCTCGTGGATCCATAAGTTTTATTTAAACCAGGAAAAGAAAATCCTGGGGACCTTTTCCTCGGTCCTCTTCCTGATCGCATGGGAATTGGTCGGCAATACTTTTCAACTCATCAACCCCATGTTCATGAGCGCCCCATCGCTTATCTGGAAGGCCGGGTATCAAATGTTTGCCTCGGGAGAGATCTGGAATGATCTGTACGTAAGCGGCGTCGAGTTTCTCTGGGGGTACCTGCTCTCAGTTTTCGTGGCCATCCCGTTCGGGATCGCGGTGGGATGGTACAAAAAGATGGCCTACATCTTCGACCCTTTCATTAACGCGATGAACGCCACCCCGCGCGTTGCCCTTTTGCCCCTGGTGATTATCTGGTTGGGAATCGGTATTCCCTCCAAAATCGGCATCATTTTTCTCGGGGCGGTGATCCCAGTATTGGTGAACACGCGCGACGGAGTAAAAACAACGCCGGCAAATCTGCTGAGCGCCGCAAGGAGCTTTGGCGCTTCTGAGTGGCAGGTCTTCAGAACCGTTGTCCTGCCCTCGACAGTGCCTTTTTTCCTCACGGGCATGAGGCTCGGAGTCGGCAGGGCCCTGGTTGGCGTGTTAGTAGGGGAACTCTATGCCGCCACCGCCGGTATTGGGTTCATGATCACGGTTGCCGGCGCAACTTTCCAGACGGATAAAGTCTTTGTGGGCATCCTGATATTTGCGCTGAGCGGGATGATGTCTATGGAATTGCTTTCCGCAGTGGAGAGGCGGTTCGACAAGTGGCGCCCGAAGGTGGGAGCGCAACAGTAATCCCGTCGTGGTCGGATTGATGACCTAGCCGTCCCAAAAGAGCGTGTGATGGACTTGCCGATTATGGCGGTGCTTGGGATTTGCGCCGTCCTGCTCTATTTCTCGGCCTGGCTTCCTAAAGTCGAAACGTGGCGACAACTTTCGCGAGGATACAAGATTCTGTGCGCCTTCCTGCTGATCCTGACCGCGCTAACGTTGCTTCAGTACGTCTTCACCAGCTCCTATCTCGAGCGCTATGTTCTTTCCCACACCAAACTCTACTGATTTCCATCTTTAGACGTTGAGCGATTCAATTTCCTCTCATCTCCGATTGGAGCCGTGCCCACCCAATGACCTAAATCGACCACGATGCCCTCGGGCCCCTTGAATTTCACCTCGTAGTGCGCCGAACTGCCCAGTTCGAGGGTGGCGATCTGCTTCGCCCCGTTCGACTCAAGCAGGCGACTGCTCTCCGCTTCGTTCTCGACCGTAAAGCCGATGTGATCGATGCCAGATCGGGCAGGCTCTCCGTCCGGCGACGTAGTTCTAATCGGCAGCACTGTGATGTTGATCGCTCCGTCGGAAAGATCAATGGCGCCGTTCTTTCGCCGCTGCGTGACCTCCATCTCCAGGGAATTCACAAAGAAATTCGCCATGGCTTCCACATCGGTCGCCCGATAGGCAATATGTCGGATTTTTGGCATCGTCCTACCTCCTGATCAGTCTTGTGAACCACACACTGGCTTTAGCGGATTCTATGAGAGCCTCCGTGGGGCTGTCAAGCTATGCCGTTGTCCGCTATTTGCCCCCGTAAACCCTTTCAAAGAATTTTTCGTTCTCGAGATTCTTGAGCCAACTCGAATCGATCATCTCTTCGGCTTTGACGGATACCACCTTGGGGTTTTGTCCCGCGACGTATTTAAGGACGGTCCTCGTGCCCTCCACGGTGGGATACGGCTTCCTGTCCAATTCTTCCAGCGCCTCGAGGTAGAAATCCTCGGCATCCTCTGCCTTAGCCAACCTTAAGTTTCTTGCGATGATCTCCTTCACGCTCTGCTTATTTTCCTTGTTGAAGGTATAGGCGTATCCCTCCACCACCGCACGCGTGAAATTCTCCCCGATCTTGGCTCGATTTGTCACAAAATCCTTTCGGGCAGCGAGCACGGTATTTTGGTACGGGATCTTGGCTTGGTTGAGGTTCAGAAGCGAACTGTATCCCTTGCTGAGCATGACCTTCGTGGCCACACGCTGCAGCATAGCCCCATCGAGCCCTTTTGCTTCAAGCGCCGCCATCCGTTCCGGATCCAGCCCGGTTTGGAGGAGGATGATATGGTCTTGCTTAAGATTGAGGCTCAGGTGCTCCAAAGCGATCAGGGCCGAAATGTGTGACGACCCGCCGAAGCGAGCGGTCCCGATTCTCTTCCCCTTCAGGTCAGCCGCCTTTTTAATGTTAGGTTGGGTGACCAAAGTGAATGGCGAAGTGTTGCTGAGACCCAGAAACATGATGATTTTCTCACCGCCAGCGATCAAACTGGCGAGCGCCGCCGGCGCATTGGCCGCGATCTCGATTTCCCCCGCAGCCAGCATCTGGGCGACGAGGGATCCTCCGCTTACGAAAATCAATTGAACGTCAAGTCCGTACTTGTCAAAGATCTTTTTATCCTTCGCCACCCATAGCGGTGTGTTGTGCGGGGTCGCTGTCGAGACGGCAATCCTAAGCCGTGCCCTGGTGGTTTGCGCCTGGGAAGGCCAAGCGAACACCAGCGTCGCGAGGAAAAATAGGACGATCACCGTTCTGGATCTTTTCGGCATCTTATCACGCTCCCCAATGAGTCTTTGAATATAGTCTCACATCCTCCCCCGACACCACAATCTAGCCGGCCAGCTTGTCATACCAATAAAGCAGACATGTTCTCTATTGTGAATCGCTCCAAATGGTCTTAGGTTTGAGATAGATGATCCAGGAGAATGCTTAAGATGGGCCGCTTGACAGATAGCGGTCAGGTCGGCGAGCGTTTCTTCTCGCCAGAGATGACGATCTGGCGCATAGACCGCGAGATGGCGCTGCTGCTGGGAGGAGGCCGCGCGCTGCTGATGCAGCTCGCTCATCCCAAGGTCGCCGCGGGAGTAGCCGATTACAGCCATTTCCGCGAAGATCCGCTTGCCCGTCTGTACCGAACCATGAACACGATGTGGTCCATCGTATTTGACCAAGAGTCCGAGGCGCGCGCGTCACTCGGGCGCGTAACCGATATCCACAGGAGGGTTCAAGGACTTATTCAAGCGGGAGAACCTTTGCCTCCAGGAACCCCCTACGACGCGCTTGACCCTGCGCTTCTTCTTTGGGTCCACGCCACGCTCGTTGACTCGGCGCTCCTCACCTACGATCTTTTCGTCGAGCCGTTATCTTCG
>VBLN01000316.1:0-492 GCA_005878685.1 Deltaproteobacteria bacterium
TGTGCCGGCCGGATCGCCAATTCGCGCGATCGCGGAAGTTGACCGCGAGGGAGTGCGCATCGGCGTATCGACCAACAGTGCTTACGACCTGTTCTTGAAGCGCAACTTGCAACACGCCCAACTCGTCCACGCGCCGAGTCCCGAGGTCTCGCTCGGGTTGTTCGGCACGGACAAGATCGACGTCCTCGCGGGGGTGAGGCAGCCGCTCGTAGCGCACGCCGCAAAGGTTCCCGGAGCGCGCGTGCTCGACGGCCGGTTCATGGCGATTCACCAGGCGCTCGGCGTCGTGAAGGGGCGCGGCGCCGCAGTGACGTACCTGCGTGAATTCATCGAAGACGTAAAAGCTTCAGGGTTCGTCGCCCAGGCGATCGAGAAAGCCGGCATTCGCGGTGTATCGGTCGCGCCCCGCGCACCAGTTCAATAGTGCTGCTATCTCGTAGGACACTACCAACTAGAGAAGATGGCGACAAGAATTCCCCGCATCGTCGCGTG
>VBLN01000316.1:546-3950 GCA_005878685.1 Deltaproteobacteria bacterium
ACGGTCAAAGTAATCTACGGAGCCTTGACCGCCTCAAACGCTCCGATTTGGATAGGGGCCGATCAGGGGCTCTATGAGAAATACGGGCTCGATGTAACGGTAGTTCACGGTCGGGGCGCTTCTCCTATTCAGGCCTTGGCCAGCGGCACGGTGGAGATCGGGCACTTTGCGGGGCCTTCTGTAGTGGCAGCCAATCTCGCGGGGAGCGATCTGGTTTTTGTCGCAGCTCAGAGCAATTACGTGGTCTTGTCTATTTGGACGAGGAAGGATTCCCCGATTAAGAATCTTTCGGACCTTGCGGGAAAAACCATCGGGGTCAGCGCTCCCGGCTCGGCGACGCACACGCTGACGCGGCTCTCTCTGAGAAAAGTCGGCATCACGGACAAGGACGTTAAATATATCCACCACGGGTCACTGCCGGAGATCTTTGTCTCATTGGACAAAGGACTGGTCGATGCCGGTGTCGCTTCGGCTCCTCGGCCAGGCTTTCAAGAATTGGTGGACCTCGCAACGCAAAAAATTCCTTTCTTGCAGGGGGCGATCATCGTCCGGCGAGCATACCTTCAGAGTCAACGTCCCGTCATGGTGAATTTTGTAAAGGCCTTTGTCGAGAGTATGAAGATCGCGAGGGAGCAGCCGGACATTGTCATAGCTTCGCTCGTCAAGCACCTGAGGGTGCGAGCGGAGATCGCTCGGGAAGCCTACCGATCTTTCGTTAACGTATGGGAAGAGGTGCCCTATGTGCGGGTCGAGTCGGTTCAGGCCATTCTCGATTTCCAGCCTAAAGAGAGCGTGAAGAATATCACGCCGGAGAGATATATTGACAACAGCCTCATCAAAGAACTTGAGACTTCCGGTTTCATCAAAGGCCTTTACCGCGGGTAGCCTTTCGCGCGTTAGTAGGGTTCGAAACTCCGCAGCGCAGGAAGAACTTCTGTACCGAAGAGTCTGATCGAGCGGAGCAAATCATCTTCACCGATGTCGCCGATGTTGAACTCGCCTAGAACGGTGTTGAATAGGCCTTCGGTCGCCGCTGCTTTGATTTTCTCTGTGACTGTCTTGGGAGATCCGACAAAAGCCAGATTGTGCTCCAGCAGGTAATCGAGGTTGACGGCGTTCTTGGCGATTTCGGCGCCACCAGGCTCTCCGGGCTTGGCGAAATTTTCGGCGAGTATCAAGTAGCCTATGCCTCCGTCGTCCCTGGTTCCGAAGACCTTGGTGAAACAGTGAGTGAAATACGGCTTCGCCCGCGCCACGGCCTTCTCGTCGGTTTCGTCCACGTAGACTAGTACCCAGTAGCCGATGTTCGGTTTCTCCGGGTGGCCCGCCTGGCGCCACGATCTCAGGTAGTCTCGGTACCGGGGCGCAACTTCTTTGCGCGGCACCAAGAAGAGATAGCCCGTGTTCACCCCTTCTTGCGCCAAGAGTTCCAGAGTATCGGCGTCCCGGGATTGCATCCAAAGCGGAGGATGCGGTTTTTGCAGCGGCTTTACGGAAAGCATGACATTTTCATATTGGTGGAAAGGGCCCGCGAAACTAAACGGTCCCTCGGTGGAAAAGGCCTGTTTGACGAGCGCTAAGGTTTCGTTGGCCAGAGCCCTGCGATTTTTGAAGTCCGCGCGGTAGGGGCCGAAAAAGTCAGGAACAATCCCCGAAACCAGACCAAGCTCCAGGCGGCCGTTAAGAACGTTGTCTAAAACTGCCGCGTCCTCGGCGATGCGCACGGGATCGTAAAGCGGGACGACGTAGCCCATGGGTCCATGGCGCATCCTGCGCGTACGCGCGGCAGCGCCGGTGCAATAGATGGATGGCGAGGGCATCCAGCTCTCGTTAGGGTTGAAGTGGTGCTCGACGGTAAAGCCGAAGTCGAAACCCAGCTCGTCGCACGTCGCCAATTCGCGCCAGAGTTGTTCGTAGCGCCGGGCTGCAGTCATCCCCGGCTTGTTCCATACGTGGGAGAAGTGCGCAAATTTCATCTTTCGAGTTCCTTAAGCGCTGGAGATCTTTTTAACGGCTTTCAGATTGGCGGAATCTCATTCACCACTGAGACACGGAGTACGCAGAGAGTTTCTTTTCCTCCGCGCTCTCAGCGCCTCCGTGATTAGCCATGCGAAAGCACCGGGAAACCGGCTATGCGCTGCGGCGCGCAACCACCCGCTGGGTGAAATCGCCGAAGATCGCGGCCATCTCGCCCGCCTTTTCGTCCCATTCTTCTCGGGGGCCGAGATCCATGTCGTAGTGCTTCGGGAACAAGATATGCACTTCGCCGCTGGAAAGGAGGCGACCTAAGTTCTCGCCGGTCTGACGCCCATGGGTATTGTCGTTGCCTGGAATGATGCAGGCGGGCGCTTTAATCGATTTGAGCTCCGCTTCGGTCGCGCCAATCACGGGCAAGTCGGCGCCACGGACGAAGTACTCGCGCCAGTGGGACATCACGGCGATGAAGCGCTCGGGGTCCATTTTCATCAACGCGTCGCGGTTCTCAGCTCTCGCTTCGATGCGCTCTTTCCAGTGCTCCATCTCACACACCGCCGCCATGCCGCCTTGCTTCGCCGCTGCCATGTACTGGCCGTAGTATTCTTGAGCCAGGCGCTCACACGCGAAGCGGCCGCCGGTCACGCGCCAGAGCATGAGGCCGCGAACGGCCTCGGGATGCCGCAGGGCAAAGAGGAGCGAGGTCCGGCAACCGGAAGAGCTGCCGCCGACGAAGGCGGGAAGGGCGCCCAGTTGCGAGAGTAGCTCGTGAAGATCGTCGGCCCAGATCTCGTACTCCGAGTCCTCGCCAGCGATGACGACGTCGGAAGCGCCGCAGTTGCGTCGGTCGAAGATCACGACGCGGTGGCCAGCCTCGGCCACTTTGCCGGCGAGCAGTTCGATGCCGCTGATATCACGCCGCCCGCCCGGCGATAGCGCCACCCAAGGGCCGTGATCGCCGATGATCTTATAGTTGATGTTGACACCGCGTACTTTTGTTAAAGGCATGGATCACCTCCATAGTGCTCTGCTTGGTCGGCTTAAAAAGTTTAAATGGTTCAAACCCGGTCAAAGGGTTCATATCGTGCGCCTCGCATCTGGGATCTTTTGATCAGCCTGATTCCATAGGTTCTCAATATCCGATAAGCGACGGTTAGTTCAACCCGTACGGGGAATGTGCTATGACTCGGGCTCTCGGAGAAGAAGCGCATGCGGTTTGGGACTTTCAGTTACAACCAGGCCCGGCCTTGGGTTCCCGAGCGCCAGGCCTTCGAGGAGCTGCTCGAACAGATTCAGCTCAGCGAGCGTCTGGGCTTTGACGAGGCCTGGTTTGCCGAGCATCATCACTCGGATTACGGTATGCTCGCCTCTCCCAATCTCATCATCGCCGCCCTCGCCCACCGGACCCGGCGCTTGCGGCTGGGGAACCT
>VBLN01000317.1:0-482 GCA_005878685.1 Deltaproteobacteria bacterium
CGGCGTCGTTCTATGATGCAAAGATAGCGGATCAAGATGTTCCCGTGCTTACCGATGATTACGCCCCGACGGACGATTTGCTTCATCCTTAGCTCGCTCCTTTTTTCCTCCTGCTTTCTCACTAAGCCCGCAGTTCCGCAAAGGATCGTGCGCGTTAAAGTTTTGGCGGATTCCAGGTTCAGAGCGATGGATCCCCTCTGGCAAAAAGGCGCGTGGGGATTGATCGAGGCCGCCGACGACTACTTCGACAGGGAATTCGGGATCCGCTTCGTCCCTGAGAACATCGAGCCATGGGCGGGCGAGGAAAATAACTCTTTAACCGCGGAAATGCTCTCGCAGCTAAAGAGAGACTATCCGTTGAAGGACGAAAACGGGAGCTACGACCTAATTGTGGGCCTCACGACAGGACCGATTAACCTCTATGCGGGCCGGTCACGAGTCGATCGTATCGGGAATTGCCAGCAGGGGTTGGCGAATTATGT
>VBLN01000317.1:487-3705 GCA_005878685.1 Deltaproteobacteria bacterium
CCGTTTCGTTATCAGGGATCCTACGCTGAGCCCAGCTTGGATGTTGTGGGCTTGCTTCATGAACTGGGGCACATCTTTGGCGCAGAGCATGTTCAGGACAGGGACTCTATCATGTATGAGGACTTCGAATACAGGTCGGATTTCGACGACAAGAACCGGGAGATCATTCTAAAAAACAAATTTTGCCCGTTTGGCAAGGGATAGCAAATGGTAATGAGTCATGAGTGCTGAGGAATGAGTGCCGGAGCCACCAATACTCGTTGCCTAGTCCTTTACGCTGAAAGCTGACTGCTGACAGCTATCGTTATGTTAGAAAACATCCGCATCGTCCTGGTCGAACCCAGAGGCTCAGGAAACATCGGCTCTGTAGCGCGAGCGATGAAAAACATGGGTCTTAAGGATCTCGCCATCGTCGGTGGAGGGCGAACAAGGAGTTTCTGGGCCAGGGCGATGGCGGTCCATGCCAAAGAGATCCTGGAGGCGACGAGCCGGTTCGGCACGTTACGCGAGGCGGTGGCCGACTGTGGCTTGGTGGTGGGAACGACCCGTAGAAGAGGACTCTACCGCAGCCATAGCCTTTCCCCAAGAGAATTGGCGCCCAAAATTGTCGCCACGGCGGCTTCGGCGAAGTGCGCCCTGGTGTTTGGCCCCGAAGACCATGGGCTGAGCAACCGAGACTTAAAATACTGTCAGTGGTTGATAACGATCCCCGCCCATCCAGAATATTCTTCTTTAAACGTCGCCCAAGCTGTCATGGTTTGCCTCTACGAAATTTTTCTTGCCTCATTGGACACAACGACCAAGGAGATGATATCCCGAGCTTCGGCGGAAAGCGTCGAGCTTCTCTTTGACAGGATGAGGCGATCTCTGCTTAAGATTGGCTTCCTGGATTCCTAGAACCCTGAGCATATTCTTTTGGCCCTGCGCCGCGTTCTGGGGCGCGCGGGACTAGAGGAAAAGGATGTTCGCATCCTGAATGGCCTGTTTCGCCAGATTGAATGGTATGCCGAGGGCGGCTGGAAAACCATAGAGGAAAAACAGAAACGAGGACTAAAGATCCGATGAGAGGAAAAGTATGAACGTGGACGATTTTGACCCCAAAAAAACCGCCCTGCTTTTTTTTGACATCCTGAACGGCTACTACCATGCGGCCGAACCTGCGGCCAAGGCGCGGATGAAGCCGTGGATCGATAATGCAGTACGTCTGATGAAAGCGGGCCGCGAGGCCGGAATGCCGGTCTTCTTTGCCAAGGGAAACCACCGCCCAGATAGCGCCACCTCCGCCGTGCTCGAAACCGACACCGACATGGGGCTCAGGCCATGGCCTGACGGGGTAGTAAAAAAGGGGAAGATGCACGTCACCGGCGGCGATCGGAGCTCGGAAGTGATCCCCGAATTGGATCCACGCCCTGAGGACTATTATATTCCGAAATACCGTTGGAGCGCGTTTTACCAGACTTATCTCGATCTGGCGCTGCGCGCACGCGGGATCGACACGGTGATCATCTCCGGCGGCTCTTCCGATGTCGGGGTCGCCTCGACAATTTTTGCGGGAAGAGATATGGACTATAACATGCTCGTCGTCAGCGATGCCTGCGGAACCTCACACGATCAGCGCGCTCATGATCTGCTCATGACGCTCATCTTTCCGCGAATGGCGAGAGTGCGGACGACCGATCAGACGCTGCAGATGATCCAGGAGACGAGAAGAAGATAAACGATATTCGGAAGCAGGCAAGGGAGGACACCATGACAATCAACCGAAGAATCGAGTACGGCTCCAGTCACAAGATCAAACAGATCTCAAAGACCGATTTGCCCGGAGGCGGCCAAGTCGTGGTCGAGAAAGGCTATGCCTACGTCGGCCACATCGACCCGCCCCACGGAACTACGATTCTCGACGTCAGAGACGTTACGAATCCCAAAATCGTCGCCCAGCTCGAGGTCCCCGAAGGGATCCACTCACACAAGGTCCGGGTCAGCGGCGGCGTCATGTTGATCAACTACGAGAGATACAAGACCGATAAGAAGCCCGAGGCCGGACTCAAGATCTTCGACGTTTCGAACCCGGCGAAGCCACGCGAGATCGCGTTTTTCAAGACTGAAGGAGGGGTTCACCGATTCACATTCGACGGGAAGTACGCCTATGTCTCGCCGGACTTGTCCGGATACATCGGTAACATCGTGATGATCCTCGATCTCAAAGATCCCGCCCGTCCTGAAGAGGTCGGCCGCTGGTGGATGCCGGGCCAATGGATAGCGGGAGGAGAGAAGCCGAGCTGGGATGGTAGAAGGCACCGCTGCCACCACCCTCTTAGAAAAGGAGACCGACTGTATTCCGGCTACTGGCTCGGCGGCTTCGTCATTCTTGACATTACGGACATGAGCCGACCGAAGCTTGTCAGCCAATTCGATTGGAGTCCGCCCTATCCTTCTCCTACGCATACAACGCTTCCGGTCCCCTGGAAGATAATGGACCGGGATATCCTCGTGGTGACGGACGAAGAGGCGGAAAAATTGGGCCCGGGGCCGGACGCCTTTTTCTGGATCGTTGACATTACGGATGAAACCCGGCCGATTCCCGTTTCCACTTTCATGCTCCCTGCGAATGGAGCGGAGAGTACTGGCGGCCGCTACGGCTGCCATCAGCCGGCAGAGCAACTCTACGACAACGTCATGTATGTCACCTGGTTCGCGGGCGGTTTACGCGCCATTGACATCTCCAATCCCTACCAACCGCTGGAGGTCGGCTATTATGTGCCGGTGCCGGGAAAGGGACAAAAGGTCGTTATGAGCAACGACGTATTTCGCCGCGACGACGGATTGCTTTTCCTGGTTGATCGATACGACGGTTTAGAGATCCTGGAAAGCCAGGCTTAAGATCTAGGCAGTGATCGGGCTCCGACCATGCCCCTTAAGGATACTCATTCGTTGGCCGGTATTTTCTCGGCTACCAGGGCAGGCAACGTAAAATAGAACGTTGCGCCTTTCCCCAGTTCGGACTCGACCCAAATGCGCCCGTCGTGGCACTCGACGATCTTCTTGCACACCGCCAAACCAATCCCCGTGCCGGGATATTCCGCTCGCGTGTGCAACCGTTGGAAGATGACAAATATTCGCTCAGCATATTGTGGGTCGATGCCAATCCCATTGTCTTTCACTGAGAATAGCCAGTCTAAACCTTCCTGTCTGCATGAAACATGGATCTCCGGCGCGCT
>VBLN01000318.1 GCA_005878685.1 Deltaproteobacteria bacterium
ACACAAGCCGCGCTCCCACCTCCAGCGCGGCGGTATCGATCATCTGTCCTTTCTTCACAATCGAGATCTTGCTCGTGCCACCGCCGATATCGACGTTCATGACCGTAAAATCGCCGCCCTCATTCACCGTCATCGCCACCGCGCCGGAGCCATAGGCAGCGAGAATCGCCTCGAGATTGTGGCCTGCCGTGGCGCAGACGAATTTCCCCGCCTGGGTGGAAAAAAGGGCGGCGATCGCCTCCGCGTTTTTTTTCTTTGCCGCCTCTCCCGTAACGATGACGGCTCCCGTATCAATATCTTTTGGGGTCAACCTAGCCTGCTGGTAGGCTTCATGGATAAAATCGTCGAGTTTTGTTGTGTCGATCGTGGTCTTGTCAAGATAGGGGGTAAGCAAGATGGGCGATTCGTAGATGATCTCCCTTTTCACCACGACAAACCGGCTGGAGAGCGCGATGCCTTGGCGCCGCAGAATCAGCCGGGAAAAGATCAGATGGGAGGTGGAAGAGCCGATGTCGATCCCCACAGAGTTGAGCGAAATCCGCTCCGAGCGCCACATGGGATGCTCCTCATCCAGTGGCATAGAGGCCATATCCTCGTGCTCGTAGTCTTCATCGTCATGACCCTCGTGAAATAGGAGCGTGTTTTCACCCGGAGTTAATTCCATCTTATAGTTCCCTCTCCCCCATGTTGTCTTTCTTGCTCAACAAAATCCTCTTAGCACAAGATAAAATGACTTACCACAGATGGAGTTAGCAAGGAGGCCTTGCCTTCTGCTGCGCCACCGGTTAGGAATGATAGACAAGGAAAAAGATCCTTAGTAAGATGCCTCTATCGGCCAGCCATGGGGCAAGAAGAATATAGAGAATTATCCTCTTTTCTCGAGCGTTTTGTCCGCCGTCTTAGAGCCCTCAAAGGATTAGAGGGCATCTGTCTCACGGGCATCTTGCTCTTGCTGCTTTTCTCCCTCGGCCTTGCGATCCAAGAAATCAAGCTCCTTTTTCCATACGCGCCGATCGCTTACAGTCTGCTCACCGCGGCCCTTTTGATCCTCTTTGTCGGCTGGACCCTGTTCCAGTGCGTCAGAAGAATCTCCCGGGAGTCGGCAGCCCTTTATATCGAGAAGAAGCGCCCGGCCCTCCGGAACAATCTCATCAACTCACTGCAGCTCTATCCGCAGCTTGGCGAAGAACGGGAGGCGCGCGGGATTTCGACCGCCATGGTCTTGGCGCTCCTACGCACGACGCGACGACAACTGCAAAATCTTCGCGTTGACGAGTTGATCGATACGCAGCGCATTAAGGCCGAGAGCCGTCTCCTAGGGCTCCTCTTTATTCCGGTCCTTGCGGTTGTGCTGCTGAGTCCGTCTTCAGTCGGCAAAACTTTCAGCCTGTTGCTCCATCCGCTAAAAGATCTCCCTCCTTCCCAAACCATGATCGAGGTAACGCCCAAAGGAGCTCGAATCGTGCGCGGATCGCCGCTAACCATTCAGGCCACGGCGTCAGGCGCAATTCCCAAGTCCATCGACCTTATCTTCTGGTCCGACGAAAGCGGATCCCAGGAAATCGCGGCACAAGAAAAACTCGAAATGGAGGGACAGGGCGCGGGCAAATTCTCCCTCACCCTTCCGGAGGTCAAAAAGAGTCTACGCTTTCGGGCAACTACCGGCCCTTTTTCTTCCCCCACCTATGCGATCGAGGCGATCGACCGTCCAGAGATTGGCAATCTAAAAATCACCCTGTACCCGCCGCACTACACCGGACTGCCGACGCAGACTTTCCAGGGCGGGAATATCGAAGGGATTAAAGGTTCCACCGTGCGCCTGGAAGCATCGAGCACCAAAGAGGTCGCCAAGGCAAAGCTCGTGCTCGACGAGGGCAAAGAAGTTCCCTTAAAAATCGATGACAGGCGGCTGCAGGGCAGCCTGGTCTTATTCCAGGCGCAAAAATACCGGATCGTAGTGGAGGACCCGCTCGGTTTCGGCAACTCTCCTATCTCCTATGAGATGAGGGTGCGGCCCGACGGCTTCCCCACGGTCGATATTCTAAGACCCACGGAAGATCTCGAGATCAGCGGAGACGAGACGCTGCCGCTTGAATTCAGCGCCAGGGATGATTTTGGCCTTCAAGAGGTGGCCCTGGCAATAAAAATCGGCGACCGCCAGGAGAAGATCCCGATTGAGAGGGAAGAAAATAGAAAGCTGATCCTACGGCAGCGCTTCGATTGGGACCTGGCAAAGCTTGGACTCCGCGAGGGGGACGAAGCGATCTATCACCTCGAGGTCCTCGATAACGACACCATTTCTGGCCCTAAGATGGGAGCGTCCAAAGCGCTCAGACTCCGGCTAAAGAACCTCAAGGGCGAGCACAAACAGGTGGCCGATATGATCCGGGAGCTGTCGGAGCGGATGACCGACCTGTTGGGCGACCATCTGGAGACCACCCCCCTCTCCCAGAGGGACGCCCTTTCCCGAGAGGAATCGGCGAACAAGAACTTCGCGCAAAAGGCGGATGAGATAGCCAAGCGCATCGAAGAGATCATGCGCCGGAGTGAGCAGGACCGTCTGTCCGATTTTGCCACTTGGTCCGACTTGGAAGCGCTCAAGCGCAACCTCGAATTCACCAAAGACGATTTGCTCAAAAAGAAAGAACAGGCATCCTCCGCCGATGAAAAGGCACAGCTCAGTGACCAGATTTCCTCGGAGTTAGAAAGGATGTCGCTGCTGTCGGAAGAGATCAGCAAGAGATTGAAGGCCCAAGAGACGGCTTCGACCGCACAGGACCTGATGAAAAGCCAGGAGCGTCTCCTGCAATCCTTGGACCAGCTCAAAAGCGGCGATAAAAAGCTCGACGCGGTCCTCAAAGAGATCTCTCAAATGGCCAATCTTCTCGCCTCGCTGCAGCAGTCCCTCTCGCAGATGGCGACCCAACTCCCAGAGGAGTTTGCCAATAGCGATGCGGTGCGCGGACTCAATTTCAACGAGATGTTCTCCGCCCTGGAGGAGATGCGCAAAAAACTCGCGCAGGGTGACATCGAAGGGGCGATGCAACTGGCGCGCGAGCTGTTCAACCAAATGGCCTCCATG
>VBLN01000319.1 GCA_005878685.1 Deltaproteobacteria bacterium
AACCTCGGCATCCCTCGTGACTTCGCTGGGGTACATGAAATCCTTCCGCTGCACTTCGACGACAAATGGCTCGAGAGTTCCAATGGCAGCTCTCAATTGCTGAATCGCTTCATCAGGATCATCACCCGGAAGAAGCCTTCGATCGAAGACGATTCGGCACTCGCTCTGGATTGTGTGCGTCGCCTTCGGGAAGCTCTCGATAGAGGTCGGCGTCAAGCTCACCTTTCCCAAGTCAGGATGTGACCTGTCCGGAGGATAAGGCAGCAAAGGTCTCAGCTTCTCTAAAACCTTCATCGCCCCTTCGATGGCGTCGATTCCCTCCCACGGTCTGCTGCTGTGTGTCTGCTTACCCCGGACGACAACCTGGATATCGACGCGACCCTTGTTACCAAGTTGGATCTCAGGCGGCCCGTCGACAATCGCCCAGTCCGCTTTCACATCGTCACGCGCCAGGACATGTGCGAGCGAATCATGCCGGCCGGTCTCGCCAGCGGTACTGGTGACGAAGATCAAGTCTGCGGGCAGCTCCGCCTTGCATTCGCCGAGAAATTTCACCGCCGCCATCATGGCCGCGAGACTCCCTTTTTGCTCGCACGCGCCTCTTCCCCAGACGCACTCTCCTTCAAGACCGAAGGGAGCGCCATCCACTAACTCAGCGGAATAGGGGTTTCGCATAGTGCTCGGAGCTGCATTCATGGCGTAAGAAACAAACAGCAGGCGTTTACCTTGACCTCTTCCTTTCAGAGAAGCAACTAGGTTTCCCATTTCATCAACCACCGGATGAAGTCCGGATTTTTCCAGCTCTGGCTTGATGACCTGGCTGATCAGGGACAGCACCTGAGGTTCCCTTTCGAGCAAATCTGTCTGGGGGCTGGGGACCTGAACGAGCTTAACGAGGAGCCTTTTGACTTCCCCGTAGTGAAGATTCTTGTCTACGATTCTTTTAGTCGCATCCGCGTCCATAACTCTAAACGAGATTTTTGAAATTTTTAGCTCTAAATTTTGAATTCAAGATTCATAATTCAGCATTCAAAAATTGCCTGCGTTTATTCTCCCTCGAAGCGATCGCCGACCTTGCCGATGCGCCGGGCCATCACAATCAGAATCATACAGATCACGCTGACGATCACGCCGAGCGAGCACATCGGTCCAAGGTTGCCATCGATGTAGAAGTGATAGAGCAACGGGCCAATCGGTTCCGCTCCTGGAGAGTAGAGAAAGATGGAAGTACTGAACTCGCGCAAATAGATCGTCGCCAGAATAATCCAGCCGGCAATGAAAGTCGCCCAAAATCCGGCGCCGCAGGCCATAGAGGCATCCTGCAGGTCGTCATGGACCTGCACCACTGTGCTGGTCATGGCCCGAAGGCCATAAGGCAGGAAGCGAGTGATATAAGCGATGAGGAGTATCCACAGTGAACCGTAAATAGGAAGCGGAACATAAACATAGGTCCAGAGCAGCCCGATGGCGAGCGCCGTCCCGGGAAAAGCCCACGGTATGAACGTCAGCGCCTCGATGAGTGATCTTCCAGCGCTCTTGGTCTTTGTCGTCACGTATGCCGTGACTGAAGCGAGGAGCATGCACAAGGTGGCTCCTCCAACCGCCAGCAATAGACTGTTCTGCAGCGCCCGGTAGGTGCGGCCCTCAGCTAGGTTGGAGCGATAGTTATCAAGCGTGAGCAAATCCCAGGTTTTTTTCCCCGGAACGTGAAGGTAGGTCACAAAGGATACGTAGAGCAGTACGATAAAGGGAAGCACAACGATGAGCAACAAGATAAGCGCGGCGATCACAGCTGCCACATAACGCCACCTCCCCAGGTCAATGGTCACCGGACGGTAACCCCGCCCGGTCACCGTGACATAGCGTTCCGAATTGGAGGTCAGCCGCCGATAGAGATAGACAAAAAACATGATGATCAGCAGAAGGGAAACCGCATAAGTTACCGCGATGTTCTGATTGGAAGGAAAAACGCCGATCGCTTCGCGGTAAATCTTGGTCGTAAACACCTCGATCCGCGCCGGCAGGGCGATGATCGCGGGAGTGTCGAAACTCTCGATAGCGCGCACGAAGTTAAGCGTCGCCGCCGCCAGCAGCGCGGGTCTGATGATGGGAAGGGTGATGCGCCAGGCAATCTGCAGGTTGCTCGAACCGGCCACCCGCGCCGACTCCTCCAGCGAAGGATCCATTGAATAGAGAGATGCAGAGACGATCAAAAAAGCCAGTGGCGTGGTGATGAGAGCTTCAACAAAAATCATCCCCGACATTGAGTAGATGTTCAAAGGGGCCGTGTCTAAGCCGAGCCAATCCATCAAATAACGATTGATCAGGCCTGTGCGTGGACTTAGCAGCGCGGTCCAAGCGACCGCCAGCATCACCGGCGGAAAGATGTTAGGGATGATAGCGGTGAGTGCGCACGGTGATCCATGCGACTGTGGCTGCCAGGATAGTGGCAAGAAGCGAGGAGCCGGCTGCGAAGATGAAGGAGTTCATGAGTAGCCGGTAGGTCAGTGGGTCCGAATAGGCGTGGATATAGTGAGACAATGTAAAGTCGCCCGGCACGCCCAAGGGTTTGCTCAGAAAGCTGCCGTAGAAGAGCATGAGCGTAGGCGACAGGCTAAGGTAGGCGATCACGACGCCTACAGCCGCGACGACCGCAACCCGCGGGTCGCGCCGTACTGCCCGGACAGGCCAGTCGAAGATGCGGGTCAATGCTGCCGTGTCGTTCATGGCTAACTTCTACCCCGCTCTTAGCAAAAACAAAGAGGGTTGGCCCTGAACTGGTTCTTTGGGGCCAACCCTCTTTTGTAGCCGCCTGCAACGGTCAAGGAAACCGCTAGTTCCCAAAGAAGATTTGCCTGAATGTGCCGCTCATCAGCTTTTTAAACTCTTCTTCCGAAGGGTTATCCATGAAGATCATACCCGGCACGACCTTCTCGGAATCCTTTATGGCAGGCAAGACACCCGGAAGCATAGGGAATTCTCCCTCATCGGCGACGGCCTTTTGTCCCTCGGCCGAGCAGACGTAGTCGATGTAGAGCTTGGCCGCGTTCGGCCGAGCTGTTTTGGCGCTCAGGCTCATGTAGTTTGGATCCGTCAGATATTTATCCATAAGCACGTACCCCACGGGTCCCTTATACTGTTTCACATATTTGATGTAGGTAATGCCGACCAGGGCTTCACCTTTGATAATGGTGGTGGTAACCGGGGCCAAGGATTCTACCAACACGGGTTGCTGCTTCGCCAAGGCCTTGACAAAATCCAGCCACTTGTCCCCCTTTAGCTTATCGAGGTTGCGTAGAAACTGTGCGGTTGTCGTGTGCCTCGTAGGGTCGGGCATGCTGAGCTTACCGGTCCATTTGGGACTAAGAAGATCATCGAAAGTTTTCGGCACTTCTGTAGGTTTCACGAGCTCCGTGTTGTAGAGAATGCTGATCGGGAGCACGCGCCAGGGAGTAATGAGGCCGTCCTTCTCCTTGAACTGCGCCGGAAATTTTTCCGACGAAGGGGGAATGTATTTAGCAAAGAGCCCCTCGTCTCTCATGATCAGCTGAACACCTCTGTTCCCCTCGACGACATCATACCCCGGTCTGCCCGCTCGCCACTCACTTAGAGCTCGCTCCGCAACCTGCGTGGACGAGCCGCGCCAGTACTCGACCTTGATACCGTACTTCTTTTCAAAGCCCTTGTGCAGCCCCTCCATAGCCTGGGGCACCTGGGCGCCATACACCACCACCTTTCCCTCTTTCTTCGCAGCTTCCACATTGACGGTTTGCGCTTGCGCCGTCATGGTTGACCAGAGCGGCGCTGTAAGCGCAAGCACACTCACGAGAAACAATCCTCCTCCTTCATGCATCTTCATCTACGTCACCTCCAATAGAAATGCCGTATCCTTTTAACCTTATTATAGCTCTCGTGCCAGTTCAACGACCTTCTTCCTCGCTTCCTGCGTTCCCATCGGTAGAAGAATCGGGAGATTCAATCCCGCCTCGATGAACTGCCCGAGGCGCCCGCGGCAATCTGATGGCGTGCCCGAAATCGAATGGGCGAATACGACCTCATCGCTGATTAACTTCTTTGCCCCCTCCCAGTCTCTCTTCGCGACCACCGCAACCAATCCCTCTTGACCGACTTGTGCTCCGCCCATTCGGATATTCTCCGCATGGTGCTTGTTGCGGAAAACGTAGGCGAGGAAAGTCTTGCTCGCCTCAATCGCCTCCTTGGCATTATCTGAGACCGAAGTGGTAATAAAGCCGGCGATGTCGCTCTCAGCCGGCGATTTCCCTGCGCGCTCCGCTCCTGTCCTGATCTCCGTAACACATTGGGCGATATATCTCGGCGCGCAGCCGGCGGACAGGAGCACCCCATCGCCGATTTCGCCCGCCAGGCGCAGCATCTTAGGCCTCACTGCTGTCATGTAGATGCTCATCGGCGACGTTGTCTTCAATCCTAGCTTGGCCCCTTTGACCCGGAAGATCTCGCCGTCGAAGTCGACCGTCTCGCCGCTCAAGAAGGCGCGCAACAGCTGCACATATTCACGCATCGTCTTCAGCGGCCGCGTCACCTTGATGCCGACTTCCTCCAGAGCCATCGGGTTGCCGGTGCCGACCGTCATCGCTACCCTACCCTGAGCCATCTCCTCCATCGTGGCGACAGCCATCGCAGAGACAATCGGAGGTCTGGAATAGGGGCTGAGAGGAGCCGGCACGACTTTGATCCTTCGGGTCGTCGTCAGAAAGGCCATCGAAGAGGCAACGGAGTCGCGAAAGCAAAGATGATCCGACATCCAGATCGAATCCATCCCCGCCTCATCCGCAAGCCCGGCAAGCTCTACCATCTCCGTGATCGAATAAAAACCGTCAAAACAAAGTCCCAGCCGCATACAGGGCTCTCCTTCGATCTCTAAAACCCTTCCTGCAAAAGCCGGCTCAGATTCTCCGGTCGCGCCTGGCTCAGACCCATCTTCTCCAAGGTCAGCCCCTCGACGCGGTAATCGATCCGATTCATCCTTGAGGCGATCGCAATAAGCCCGTTTATCACCGGCGTCTCCACGCCCACCCATCTGGCCAACTCCGCCATCGGCACCAAGCCGTAGCCGACATCTTCATGGAGGTAACGATGATCCAGAGTCTTCGGTGATTTGATCGTCCGGTTTGGCCCGCTCTCCCGAATGGCCTGATAAACCGACCCGCTCGACCGCGCGCCTTCGCTCGTCAGGCCCGCCCGATAGAATATCTCCACAAAACTCAGCGGCCGGAGCCCCAGCTTTTCGGCTATCTTGAGCCGCTCTTCATCCACCGCAACGATCACTTCAGCGATCGCCGGTGTGATTCCATCCCGGTAAAAGTAAAAATCTCCAAGGCCCCTTTCGATCCTCGCCGCGTTTCCGACCATTCCCGCCGGATGCATGAGGGCGTTGATATTGGACATGCCGGTCTCGAGCACGTTTGCCGCGAGTATAATGTTCGGGTAGACTTCGCTGATCTGTGCTACCAACTCAGTGGCAAACTTTCCTGGGAAGGCGGCACAGCCAAGATCGGCCGTGCAGCAATAGATCTCAACTCTCGCTAGTCCAGTGAACCGGCAGATATAGGTCAAGATTACCGTCTCGCCGCTCAAGAAGGCCCGCAGCAGCCGCACATATTCACGCATCGTCTTCAGCGGCCGCGTCACCTTGATG
>VBLN01000320.1 GCA_005878685.1 Deltaproteobacteria bacterium
AGTTGTTTGTTAATGGTTTTATTGAGGGACACTACTTCATCTTTCTGGGTCACGTCGCAGTGGACCGGCAGGGAAGTTGTCCCGAGAGCGCGGATCTCTTCCGCGACTGCGTTGAGATTGTGTTGATTCCTCCCGGCGATGACGACGCGGCTACCTTTACTGGCAAAAGCGAGAGCGATAGAGCGTCCGATGCCCCGGCCGCCTCCGGTGACCAGGACAATTTTTTCTTTGAGCTCATCCATGCGGGCCGAACAAAGTCTGCGGAGATCGGTTGGAACCGGCGGCTCTCATAGCGCCGGCATGACCTCCCGAGCGAATCGCTCGATCTGCTCTTTGCGCTCTGGCCAGCGCGGCACCATGAATTGCAAACCCATATGCTCGACGCCGATCTTTTTAAAGCGCTTCAGCGCCTCGATCAGCTGCTCCGGGCTCCCTTTGAGCCGGTCCTCTTCCTGCGGAAACGGCTTGGGGCTGAATTCGATCGGCAGGCAGCAGGCAAAATGGATCTGCGAAGGATCTCTTCCCGCTTGCGCCGCCAAGCGCTTCACGTTCTCGAATCGCGTCGCCAAGTCGCGCGACGTTATTCTTACGAAATAGGGAAACCACGCGTCGCCATACAATGCGGCTCGCCGTTGGGCCTGGACTCCCTCACCGCCGACCCAGAGGGGAATGCGCGGGCGTTGAAACGGCTTGGGCTCGAAGGCGATCTCATGAAAGTTATAATAGCGTCCGGCAAAGCTTGCCTTTTGCTCTTTCCAGATCGAGTCCAAGAGCTTGAGCTGCTCGTCGGAAAGGGCGCCGCGATCTTTGAAAGCTGCGCCCAAGGCTTCGAACTCTTCGACCATCCAGCCGACTCCTACGCCCAAAATCAGCCGTCCCCTGGAAAGATGATCGATCGTCGTGGCGATTTTGGCCCAGTAAAGGGGATGACGATAGGGAAGGACGAGTACGCTCATTCCGAGCGCGATCTTCGTTGTGCAGCCGGCTAAAAAGGCGAGGCAGGTCAGCGGCTCGAAAAAGGGCCTATCCGGCGGCACGATGAAGCGCTCTTCCGCAGCATAAGGATAAGGCGTTTTGATCTCCCACGGGATGATGATGCGGTCAGCAGTCCATACCGAGTCGAATCCCGACTCTTCAGCCCGTTGGGCTGCTTCCATAAGCGTGTCCCGGCTCGCCGCTCTGCCTGAAATCGGGAGAAAGACACCTAGTTTCATCTCTGAGAGGACCCTTTCCGTCTAGAAGTGTTCGGAGAATATCAACTCGCGATTTGATGCGTCAACAGCAATTAGGCTCTGTTGTCAAAAAATATGGTTCTGAGCAGGAGAGGGCGGCCCCTCCTCGTTCCCGGAGCAAAGGACCACGCTTTCCGCGCGCTAGAGGCAGCAATGTGGAGCGGCCGCTGCTTTTCCAGTCATTTCTGAAGGCAAAGAGCGCAGGCTCAGCGCGCATGGGACTGCTTGTAGTGCAGGATCGTTTCGAGTAAAAGAGAGCATCTTTCAGACTCGGAGGACAAGATCATGAAAGGATGGCCGGGTTTTTTTCTTGTTTGTCTCTTAATCCTGTTTACCGGGACTTTGGTTGCTGATGAGCTTCCTCAGCGTCCGTCGATCCTTTGGCGGGAGGCAGAAAGTGACCCTGTCGATCCTCAGCTCGAAGCACTAAGCAGGGCCTTTGTACGGCTGGCAGAAAAGGTCAGGCCCGCGGTCGTCCAGATCCGCGTGAGCGGCAAGGCTGCTTCCGCAGGCGACGATGAATCGCAGCGGCCATCCAACAGCCGTGGGTCAGGCTTCATTATTCAGCGGGAAGGGTATGTTCTAACAGCTCATCATGTCATTGAAGCGGCGAGAGAGATCGAGGTCCGTCTCGCTGATAGAAGACGCCTGCGCGCCAAAATCGTCGCCTCTGATCCGCAGGTCGATCTCGCCATTCTCAAGATCGACACAGACAAAGAGCTGCCAGCCCTCGCCATAGGTGATTCCGACCATCTCAAGGTCGGAGAGTTGGTGGGCTCTCTGGGTTACCCTTTTGGCACAGACAGTTCCTTGAGCTTGGGTATCCTCAGTCGGCAGGGCAGAAGCCAGACCAACTCCGCGGCATTCGATTTTTTGCAGACCAATGCCGGAGCTAATCCTGGAGGCAGTGGCGGCCCCCTGGTCAACTTACAAGGACACGTGGTGGGAATGATTACGATGGCATCGCAGAGCGGCAACGTGGGATTTGCGGTTCCAATCAATGCGATTAAAAGAATCATGCCCCGCCTTCTACGCGGCGAAAAGATCGTTTGGGGTTGGATCGGGGTTAGAGTATCCGAGGTGACGCTGGATTTGGCCGAGACTTTGGGCCTGTCACCGGCAAAGGGAGTGCTTGTAAGCTCCGTCCTGCAGGACCAGCCAGCGGATAGGGGAGGCCTTCGACCTCAGGATGTCATTCTCTCCATTGACGGGATCGAGGTTGATAGCCCGCGAGAGGTCACCCGAATGATCACTGGGACAGAGGCGGGAAGAGAGGTGAGGCTGACAGTCTTTCGTAAAGGTGAGACGCTCGACCTTTCGGTCCGCCTTGGCTCCAGGCCAAAAGCAACGGAGGGGCGCGAAGGATAAGAAGGTCTAAGCTTCTTTTTCCTCCTCGGCTGCCTTTGGAGTGGCGGCAGCGACGCTATGCTTTAGTCTCTCCGCATATTGCTGCAACTGTTTTTCCACTGAGCCGTTGATTGACGAGGCCGGGTAATGCCCGGTTTCGTCTCGCTGCCCGACGGGGAGACCGGTGAGCACTTCGATCCCTTCGTCGATAGTGCTCACGGCGTAGATGTGGAATTTTCCTTGCTCGGCAGCCTCGATCACGTCCCGACGCAGCATCAGGTTCCTTAGATTAGCTTTGGGAATGAGAACCCCTTGCTCTCCGGTGAGCCCTTTGAGGCGGCAGACGTCGAAGAAACCCTCGATCTTATAGTTGATCCCTCCGATCGCCTGAATCTCGCCATTTTGATTGACCGAGCCAGTCACGGCAATGGACTGGTTGATCGGGACGCCGGAAAGGCTGGAGAGGATAGCGTAGAGCTCTGTGGAGGAAGCGCTGTCTCCATCCACCCCTTCGTAGGATTGTTCAAAGCAGAGGCTGATAGAGAGCGAGAGCGGCCGATCTTGGGCATATTTGCTGCCAAGGTAACCGCTCAGGATCAGAACACCTTTGTCGTGTGTTCTCCCGCTCAGTTTGGCTTCCCTTTCGATATTGGTGATCCCGCCGCGACCCATGAAGGTCTTTGCCGTGATCCGCGAGGGCTTGCCAAAACTAAAATCTCCCATCTGATAGA
>VBLN01000059.1 GCA_005878685.1 Deltaproteobacteria bacterium
CCTTAGAGCCTACAAAAAGATCAAAGGCTTCAGAGGTGGGTCGGCCTTTTATACATGGCTCTACCGGATTGCGGTCAATCTCTCCATCGATTTTCAGAGACGTCAGAAGCGCAGTCCAATGGAATTCAGGGAAACATTAGATGATGTGATAGATGAGAGGGAGGAATCAGGGCGCGACCCCTTTTGTAGTCTGCAAAGTAAGGAGATCGGCAAGAAGCTCGTTGCGGCCATTGACGATCTGACCCCGGATCATAGAGCTGTCATTGTCATGAGAGCCGTTGAAGGTCTGTCTTATAAGGATATCAGCCGTATCTTAGGTTGCTCGGAGGGGACGGTCATGAGCCGCCTGCATTATGCGCGGAAGAAACTACAAGAAAAACTGGGTCCTTTTTTATGAAAATGCATTGTGAAGAGGTACAGAGATCGCTCGAGGCATGGTTGGATCGAGAACTTAACCAGTCCGAGGCCGAGCGAGTCGGGAGTCATCTGCTTGAATGTCCTCTATGTTCCGAGGATCGGAGGCAATTGGAGCATCTGCAGGACGCTCTGAGGAACTCCCTGGAGGTCAGGGCGTCAGGCTTAGCCTTTGAGCCATTTTGGAGCGAGGTCCGCAGACGGATTTTGGAACAGAAGCCGTGGCATGTGCAGTTTTTGGACTGGGTTCGTTTCACCCTCTATCCTGCGAGGTTAACATGGGCAATCCCAGTCGTGATCGTTTTCCTCCTGCTCATTCTGTCTCTGGAGCAGCTTGTCCCAGGATGGGGGTTGGGTCCCGGCACGAGCAATCTTGCAGCGGTAGAGTCTATCGATGGTCATGGCTTAAACGTGGCCGTGTTTCGTGAGTCCAAGACTAAGACGACCGTGATCTGGATATTTCAGAATCAGGAAGGGGAAGATGAAGCTGCTGACGAGTCTGCTCCGGGCGACAATACCTTTTAGTTTGAGTCTGGCCCTTTTGATTCCTATGCTCGATGCGGCGGAGAAGGGCCCACAGACTGTCCAGGTAAGCATCGGCACCATTCTCGCCAGCAACGAAAGTGACAATTTCGATCCCCGCCTCTCCAAAATGAAGAGTCAGCTAGAAGTGATTAAATACCGCTCTTATCGTTTGCTGCGTGAACAGGTCCAAAAGGCGCCCTGGCAGTCAAGCGCTGCCTTCGAAATTCCCGGGGGTCGCTCGCTTACGGTCATACCTGAGGGCTATCGTAATAATAGGCTCTCTTTAAAGGTGCGGCTTCTCCAAGGGGAGAAGCCGCTCCTGGACACGACGGTACAACTTCGAAATCGCGGTAATTTTCTCTTGGGAGGTCCGGCTCATGAGGGCGGCGTGTTGATCCTCTCAATCTCGGCTACGACCCAGTGATAGCCGGGGAAGTGATTTACTCAATCACGTTCTTTTCTATAGGTTCGACGATCACGCCTTTTTCTTTGAGCCATTCGACCGCTCGGTTGACCTCTTGTCGCTCGCCGTCAATCTCGAGCGCGACCAAACCCATTTCTGCCGTGACAGTCGATCCCCGGATGTTGAAGGTGATGTCAAATTTCTTTGCCAGCCAGCACACCACCGGTTCTCTAACCAGTTCTTTGGGGAAGGTGAGGTAAACCCGCTCGCACACTTTCTCTTTTGGGTTCGCCATCCGTGTTCAAATAGAAAAATTTAGGTTTCCGACCGACATTCTCTCGCGCCAGCCGATCCACAAGTTTGTGCTGAGGTACTTATCGCCAAAATCTGGGAAGACGACGACCAGAGTGCCTGACCGGAGCTTTCTCGCTACCTGGAGGGAGGCATGCATCGCTGCTCCGGAAGATTGTCCAACAAGGATCCCCTCTTCCTGACTGAGGCGATAGACCATGGCATAAGCATCTTCGGTAGAGACGGGAATTTTTTCGTCCAGCTCCTGTTCGTGATAAATGCCCGGAACGATGGAACTGGCCATGTGTTTAAGCCCTTCCAAGCCATGGAGGGCATCGTCCGGCTCCACGGCGATAACTCGGATCCTTGGGTTTTTCTCCTTGAGAAAACGTCCTGCGCCCATGATAGTGCCGCCGGTTCCAATCCCGGCGATAAAATGAGTAATCTCTCCCTGGGTTTGACGGTAGATCTCGGGACCCGTCGTTTCATAATGGGCCTGAGGATTCATGGGGTTGAAGTACTGATCGGGTTTAAAGTATTTTTCCGGATTTTCCTGCAGAATCTCGCGGCAGAGGCGAATCGCTCCATCAGAACCCTCCAGCGGGTCGCTGAAGGTCACTTTAGCTCCGAAAGCGCCGATGATATGTTTTCGTTCGACGCTCACATTGGAAGGCATGACCAATTCCACAGGATAACCCAAGGCCGCTCCGATCATGGCTAGGGCGATCCCTGTGTTTCCTGATGTGGAATCGATGATGGTCTTTCCCTCGACCAGTTTGCCTGATTCGATTCCCTCTCGGATCATTTTTAGCGCCGGTCGGTCCTTAACCGAGCCGCCCGGGTTAGAGCCTTCGAGCTTGGCGAAGATCTTGACTCCTCGAGAGAGTCCGGTTGCTATCCTGCTGATCTCCACGAGCGGAGTCTCTCCGATCAGCTCCAGGACAGACTCTACCTTCCTCGGTTCCGCCAAGCCCTCGGGGATGAACCAACGAATTGGAGTCGACTTAGCCATAGTGAAAAAACCGATAAAACCTACCGCCCTCCGGCGATAGCTGGGACGATCGATATGCTATCTCCATCCTTGAGCGAGGTATCGAGATTTTGCAGGAACCGTATGTCGTCCCCGTTGACGTAAACGTTCACAAACCTGCGAATCTTTCCCGTCTCATCACAAATCCGCTCCTTAATCCCGGGATATTTGCGTTCTAGATCCTCTACCAGAACGCGCACGGTATTTCCCTGGGCGCTGACTTCGTCGACTCCGTTAGTGAACTTGCGCAGCGGGGTGGGCACGCGGACATGGACCGTCATGATTCAACCTCCTTCAAAATTCTGCTGAGACCTTTTTATAGACTTTCCAAGGAAACCTTTCAAGGCGCTTAGGAAGGGGAGCGGCCTCTGATGATTCCAATCCAGAGAGAGTTTAGCCTTCGCTCGCTACGGCCTTCCCCGGAGAAGGCTGGTTGAGTTCAAGGTAGAGTTCGTCAAAGTCTTTGAGATTTGCCTTGATGGTAAAAGGTTGCTCGACACTCTTCGCAACGACTTCAAGGGTTTTATACCCGTTTCCGGTGACGCTGATAACGATCGATTCGTCACGAGGGATCCTTCCTTGTTGGATGAGCTTTCTAGTGACTGCCACCTCGGTTCCACCCGCCGGCTCGGTGAAGATCCCTTCGGTTCTCGCGAGCAATTTGATGGCGTCGAGGATCTCCGCGTCCGTCACACTCTCACCCCAACCCCCTGATTCCTTGACTGCCTGAAGTACATAGTAACCATCGGCCGGATTGCCTATGGCGATCGAGCTCGCGATGGTATTGGGTTTCACCGGGCTGATGAGGTCTGTTCCTCTCTTGAGAGCTTGGATGATTGGGGCACAGCCGCTCGCCTGAGCGGAATAGATCCTGCACTCACCGTCCTCGACCAATCCTACCTGTTTGAGTTCCTTAAAGGCTTTGGCGATCTTGGGGAGGATGGTTCCTCCAGCAGAGGCAACGACAATATGGCGCGGTAGCTTCCATCCCAACTGCTCGGCCACTTCAAAGCCGTGGGTCTTGGCCCCCTCGGCATAGTAGGGTCTAAGGTTGACGTTGACAAAAGCCCAGCCGTATTTGTCTGCGATCTCGCTGCAGAGCCGGTTGACGTCGTCATAGTTTCCCTTGATGGCGACGGTGCGGGGGCCGTATATGGCCGAGCCGATGATCTTGCCTTGTTCCAAACCGTCCGGAATGAAGACGTAGCAGTTGAGGCCGGCCTTGGCTGCGTGGGCGGCCACCGCGTTCGCGAGGTTTCCTGTCGAGGCACAGGAGACGGTGTCGAAACCGAATTCAATCGCCTTGGAGATGGCGACGGAAACTACCCGATCCTTGTAGGAAAAGGTGGGATGGTTGACTGAGTCGTCTTTGATATAGAGCTCTTTGACACCGAAGACCTCGGCTAGCCTGTCAGCTCGTACAAGCGGAGTGAAGCCTGAATAGAGCCCGGCCCGCGGCTCTCCATCGATAGGAAGAAGCTCCCTATAACGCCAGAGGTTTTTTGGGCGCGAGAGAATTCCTTCACGGCTGATCGATTTTTTAATGCGGTCATAGTCGTAAACCACTTCCAGCGGGCCAAAACAGGTCTCGCATACATGCAAAGGCTCCTTGGGATATTTCTGGCCGCACTCTCTGCATTCAAGTCCTTTGACAAAGCTCATCGAATTTCCTTTCTTTCCTTAGACTATCGAAGTTGCCTTCGACTCTTCCTGCGCTTTTCCGCAGGCCCTGCAGCGCGGGTTTCGGCTCACCTCCACGGTGCGGAATTCGACCGTTTTCGCGTCGTAGATCAGCAGCCGGCCAACCAAAAGCTCTTCTTCCATGCCGGCAAAGTATTTAATCGCCTCCGCGGCTTGAATGGAACCGATAGTTCCCGCGACAGCGCCTAAAATTCCCGCCTGCTGACAGTTTAAGATTTCTCCTGGAGCCGGAGGATCGTTGAAGAGGCAGCGGTAGCAGGCGGACTTTCCAGGAATCACGGTCATGGTCTGACCCTGAAGGCGCATAATCCCGGCATGAGAAAAGGGCTTACCTAAACTCACCGCGATGTCGTTGATAAGAAACTTGGTAGCGAAATTGTCACTGCCGTCAATCACGAAGTCATAGGAAGCGATGAGTTCCGACGCATTGTCGTCGCCTAAGCGCACCGGGTAGACGCGGATCTCCACTTCTGGATTGAGTCGATGAAGCTTTTCCCTCGCCGATTGCACCTTTTGTCTCCCGATGTCCTCCGTGGAATGGAGGATTTGGCGCTGCAGGTTGGAAAGCTCTACCCGGTCGCTATCGACCAGCCCGAGTGTTCCAATCCCGGCAGCCGCTAGATAGAAGGCTGCGGGAGAACCGAGACCGCCCGCGCCAATGACTAAGACGCTCCCCTGGAGCAGGCGGATCTGGGTTTTGCCTCCCAAGTCGGGGATCATAATTTGGCGACCGTAGCGCTCAATTTGCTCTGACGTAAGACGAAGAGTCATCGCGAAACCAAAAAAAAACCCCTTCCCGTTGATAAGAAGAGGTTTTGCCTCGCCTTATCTTTCCCCGCCTGAGGCGGGATGGGAGTTAGCACCAGCGTTCCAAAATTTATGGAACCGATTGCTATGGCTTCGAAGGGCCGATCCCTCCACCACTCTGGATAAGGTACGTGAAAAAGACATTAACGTAGTCCCTATGCTGTGTCAAGGGCCTGGAAAAATCCTGTTATAGCAACGTAATTCTGTCAGGGGTCCTGGAAAAATCGTCCCAATAATGCTATCGCCGTAACTTCAGGTAATCTCTCGGAGGGGAAGTATGGGGCTCACACAAGAGGTGGTAACTTTTGTAGCTACGACGCGCTACGTAGATATCCCGCCGGAAGTGATCCGGATGGCGCAAGGATTTTTTTTGGATGGTTTGGGTGTGACCCTCGCGGGCTCGACGGAAGAGGGTTCGCGCATCCTCCAGGCGCTAGTTCGACAGATGGGGGGCAAAGGAGAGGCCGCCGTTGTCGGCGCCGGATTTATGGCGCCTGTCGCAAAGACTGCTTTGGTCAATGGCGCTTCCGGTCACGCCATGGACTACGACGACACGCAGCTGTCGACTTCCAAAGAAGGCGTCTATGGTCTCTTGACCCACCCTACTGTTCCGGTCCTGGCAGCAGCATTGGCCATAGGAGAAAAGCAGAGAGTATCAGGCAAAGATTTGCTGCTCGCTTATATCCTGGGAGTAGAGGTCGAATGCCGGGTCGCCGATGCGATTAACCCGCGCCACTATCAATCCGGGTTTCACTCCACCGCCACCATAGGGGGTCTCGGGGCCGTGGTGGCTGTGGGAAAACTCTTAGGCTTGAGAGAGGAGGCATTGGCTCGCGCTCTTGGTATTGCCGCCAGCATGGCCGGTGGGCTGCGAGAAAACTTCGGGACGATGACGAAGCCATTTCATGCGGGACGCGCAGCAGAAAGCGGCGTAACTGCGGCTCAATTAGCCGAACGGGGTTTTACGGCGGCCCACAATATCCTCGAGGCGAAGAGAGGTTTTTACAATGCCATGGCCGGAGGATGCGACGAAGCGAAAATTGCCGGCCGCTTGGGCCGCCCCTACTTCATGCAAGAACCTGGGATCTCCATCAAACCCTATCCTTCCGGCTCTCTTTCCCATCCTGCTCAGGATCTGATTCTGGATCTTGTCAAGAAACATGACCTCCACGCCGGCGGCATCGAGGCGATAGAAGTGGGAACCAACTCCAACGTGCCCAACGCTTTGATCTACCCGATGCCTAAAACTGCCTTGGAAGGAAAGTTCAGCATCCCTTTTTGTATGGCCATCGCAGTCTTGGAGCGCAAGGCGGGTATAGCCCAGTTCCGGGACCGAAAGGTTCGAGATCCAAAAGTTGTGGAGCTGATGAAGCGAGTGACGCTCTATGTCGATCAAGAGCTGGAGGCCCTCGGCTACGATCAGGTCCGTTCTCGCATTCGTATTAAGCTTAGAGACGGACGGACTATTGAAGGCAGGGCGGATGTGGCACGAGGCCACCCTGTGAAGCCTATGAGTTGGGCGGAGATCGGAGAAAAGTTTCGCGACTGCGCACAGTTGGTTCTTTCCAAGAAGAATACGGAAGAGGCGATTGAGCTAGTTGGCAATCTGGATCGCATGAGAAGCCTTTCACCTTTGATCGGCGCGGTTGCCGGCGGCGAACGGAGAGCCTCTAACAAGAGGATCAGCTCGAAAAGACGGCCCAGGAGCAGGAAGTGGAGCGCTATTCAGAAGCCGTAGCGGGATTTGTCCGCAGCTTGACGCTTGAATCCGTTCCCCCCGAAGCAAGCGGCAAGGCGAAGCTGATCTTTCTCGACACTCTGGGGATCGCGCTCGCATCCTCCACGATGGATTTTGGGCACATGGTCGTGAGCGTGGCGCGCGATCTCGGGGGCCCATCCCATAGCCGTCTCATAGGATTCTCTGATAAGGTAGCTGCGGCTAATGCGGTGCTGGCAAACGGCACCTTGGCTCATGGTCTTGATTACGACGATACACTGGAGGAGGCCATCGTTCACACAGGCTGCTGCGCGGCCGTGACGGCTTTAGCCGTGGGAGAAGAGGTGAAGGCTGATGGAAAGAGGGTGCTCGAGGCGACGGTGGCGGGAATTGAGGTCATGTGCAAAGTGGGTCTGGTGGCGCCAGGGAAATTCCATGCGCGCGGGTTTCATCCGACGGCGCTCTGCTCGACTTTTGGCGCCGCTGCGGCGGCCGGCAAACTCCACGGTCTTGAGAGGGCTCAATGGATCGATGCTTTCGGCATTTGCGGCAGTCAAAGCTCCGGCATCATCGAATATCTGGCCGACGGCACATGGATCAAGAGACTCCATCCCGGGTGGTCCGCTCACGGAGGAGTTATTTCGGTGCTCTTGGCATCTAAGGAATTTCGCGGCCCCGCCTCGGTGTTTGAAGGACGGCACGGCTTTTATCGGGCCTTCGGAGGGGATGGTCCCTTTCGCCTGGAAAAAATGCTGGAACTGGGAAAAATTTGGGAGACGCCGCGCATTACCTTTAAGTCCTACCCTTGCGGTTCGATCTCTCACCCCTATATGGATTGCGCGCTTAGATTGAAGGAGAAGCATTCTATTCGACCCGGGGAGATCGAAGAAGTCATCTGCCGCACTGCCGAGGGGCCTGTACACAGACTGTGGGAACCTCTAAAGGAAAAACAGCGGCCCTCTAGCTCTTATGGCGCCAAGTTTAGCTTGCCTTACAGCATCGCCGTCATGCTGGTCCGGGGTCGGGCCGGTTTGGAGGAGTTTTCCGATGAGGCGATCCAAGACCCAGAGACACTTTCGTTGGCAGCCAAGGTACGCTATGAACTCGACCCGACGACTGACTATCCGCGCCATTTTTCCGGTCATGTTATGATAAAGTTGAAAAACGGGACGACTTTGGAGGAGAGCCAGCCCCACCCAAGAGGCGGGTTGGAGTCCCCGCTACCGCCAACGGAGATTGAAACGAAGTTTCGCTCCAATGCGAGAATGGCCCTGTCGCACGACAAAGTGGAGAGAATTATTGCCCTCGTGAACAGCTTGGAAAAACTGCCCTCGATGAAGGAACTCTCAGATCTACTTGCGCCCTGATAGTTAAGAGGGGAGAATTGAGGAAGCAATCGCAATCAAGGAGGGAAAGATGAAAAAGACCTTTTGTCTCATGCTCATTTCCCTGTGGATTTCCTGGACGACCGTATCGTCGGCTCAAGAGATCGAGGCGGCGAAAAAGGAGGGGAAGGTGATCTGGTACACCTCGCTCGCTCTTCCTTCCTCGACCGCGCTCGCCCACCTTTTCATGAATAAGTACAAAGGGATCGAGGTGGAGGTTCATAGGACGGGCTCCCAACGCGTCCTTCAGCGGGTGATGCAGGAGGCGTCCGCCGGGATCAAAACCGTCGACGTCATTCACACCTCGGATGCCGGCCACTTTGTCCTGCTGAAGGAGAAAGGATTGCTGCTGAAGTACGTCGCCAAGGGTGGTGAAAGCTTCCCCGCGGGATTTAAGGATAGTGATGGGTTCTATTACGGGATGCGGGCGACGCTCTCGGTGATCGCGTACAACCCCAAGCTCGTCTCTGACAAGGAGGCGCCGAAGACTTGGAAAGAGCTTTTGGACTCTAAGTGGCGAGCCAAACAGGTGACCGCCCATCCCGGCTACAGCGGCATTATCATGACGCATGTGCTCGCGCTGGTGAAGCAATACGGCTGGAATTACTTTCAGGAACTCGCCAAAAACAAACTCCATATAGTGCAGTCGGCAAACGATCCCGCAGGCGTGGTCGCTTCGGGGGAACGGCCAGTGGGAGTCAATGGCGCTGAGTACTTTTATTATAAGACACTTAAGCAGGGTAACCCCATAAAGATTCTCTATCCGAAGGAAGGGGTGCCTTTGGTGGTTTCGCCAACCGCCATTGCGAAGGACGCGCCCCACCCTAACGCGGCCAAGTTGTTTACCGAATTCATCTTGACCAAGACGGCTCAGCAGATGCTCGCCGATAATGAGGGGCTGTACACCGGGCACCCGGAGGTTACCTACCCCAACGACAAGCCCAAACTTAAGGACCTGAAACTTCTTGCCGTGGATCCCGACGAGTTGGAAAAGAGAAATGCGGAGATCAGGAAGCGGTTCGTTGAGTTCTTTGGGGCCTGACACCTAGGTATACTTCGATGTCGCTTCCTGGAACAAGGGTGCTCGAGAGGATTCGCGAAGGCCGCGGTTTCCGTCTCAAGCGATGGGATCCAACCCTTCCTATTTGGATCGGAGCCGCTCTGTTTGTCGTCTTTCTCATGCTGCTTCCCGTTGGGTCCATCTTTGTCACCAGCCTCTATAACGAACTGGGCCTAACGCTGCGAAATTATCTCGAGGTATTCACTGAGGAGGCCTATCTCAAAGCGATTTGGAACACGCTGGTCATCTCCTTTTGGGTGGGGGTGATCGCGGTGCTGATCGGTTCGCTCCTGGCTTGGCTCGTCACACGCACGGATCTGCCGTGGAAAAGGGGAATTCGAGCCCTGGTCATGGCCTCCTTTGTAACGCCGCCCTTTCTGGGCGCCTTTGCCTGGACGCTTCTGGCCGGGCCCAATGCCGGTCTCCTCAACAATCTCTACCGATCTGTCTCAGGCGCGCAAGAACCTCTCTTCAATATCTTTACGATGACAGGGCTGATCTTTGTCATGGCCCTCTATAGCTTCCCGTATGTCTTTTCTATGATCGCCAATGTCTGTGAATTGATCTCCTCGGATCTAGAAGATGCGGCGAATATTTTGGGCGCGAATAAATGGAAGATAGCGCTGACCATTACCCTGCCCCTCACGGCCCCAGCGCTTTTCGGCGGCTTCATCCTCGCCTTTCTCCATTCCCTGTCACTTTTTGGCGCGCCCGCTATCCTCGGTTTGCCCGCAGGGTTGCACACAATCACCACCCAGATTTGGGCCTTCTTCCAGTACCCGCCCCGGATGGATCTGGCTGCAGCCTTCTCCATTCCGCTTCTTCTGGCGACCATGGGCCTCATCGCCTTACAGAAGAAACTGCTGGGCCGTCGGGGTTACAGCACCGTGGGCGGCAGAGGAGGGCAGAAGCGCCTCCTGAGTCTGGGAATGTTTCGCGTTCCTGTTCTGCTTCTAGTTCTGGGGATCCTCTCGCTTTCGGTGTTCCTTCCCTACGGCATTCTTCTTAAAGCTGCGCTAGCGAAGGCTTGGGCGCTTCCCCTGACCTGGGAAAACTTCACTTTGGGAAATTTCGCGTTCGCCTTCTTTCAATACGGCGATACTCAGGCGGCGATCTTGAACACCTTCAAGTTGGGAATCCTGACCGCCACCGTGGGAACGATTATCGCCGCATTGATCGCCTACATTACCAACCGTCAGCTGCTGCGCGGCGCCCGCTATCTCACCTTTTTTGTCCTGGCTCCGCTGGTGATCCCGGGGATCGTCTTGGCCGTAGGCCTCTTTATCGCCTACACGCGCCCACCCATCATTCTTTACGGGACCGTTTGGATTCTATTTGTGGCCTACCTGACCAAGGAAATGCCGATCGGCTTCTCGCAGACAGAGAGCACTTTCAAAAGCATCCATCCGGAGCTGGAGGATGCGACCCGCATCATGGGAGCGAACCGACTACAGGCCCTCAAAGATATCACCGTGCCGCTGGCTCGCTCCGGCTTGATCGCGGCGTGGTCCTTCATCTTTATTGGGGTCATCCGCGAACTAAGCGCATCGATTCTCCTCTTTACGCCGCAATCCAAGGTCGTCTCCGTGGTCATCTTTGACCTTAAAGAGGAGGGTCAGATCGGGGCGATCGCAGTCTTGGGTATCCTTCTGCTCGCGGTCTCTTTCCTGGTGATTCTCGGCGTGCAACGGATAGTCGGCAGAGATCTTTTCGCAACGAAGGAGTAACTTTTGGCTACGGTCTCGCTCAGAGGATTGACCAAGAAGTTTGCCGATACGGCGGCGGTCAATGAACTGGACCTCGAGATCGGAGACCAGGAGTTTGTCTCTCTCCTCGGCCCTTCGGGTTGCGGCAAGACGACCACGTTGAGGCTCATGGCGGGTTTCCTCCAGCCCGAGGCGGGGGAGATCCGGGTCAATCAGGAAGTGGTCTCTTCACCTTCAGTCTTGGTTCCGCCGGAGCGGCGGAACATGTCGATGATCTTTCAGAGCTACGCGGTCTGGCCGCACATGACGGTTGCGGAGAACGTCGCCTACGGGCTCAAGTTCAAAAAGCTCTCCAGGGCAGAGATCGAGCAAAAGGTAGACCGGCTGTTGCAATTAGTCCATCTGCTGGATCTCAAGGAACGGTACCCGGGAGAGCTTTCGGGCGGCCAGCAGCAACGGGTTGCCCTGGCGCGCGCGCTGGTCGTTGAGCCGCAGATTCTGCTGCTCGATGAGCCGTTGAGTAATCTGGATGCCAATCTGCGGGAGGAAATGCGCTTTGAGATCAGGCGGCTACACGAGGAGTTTCGCATCACCACCATCTATGTCACTCACGATCAGGCTGAGGCTATGGTGACCTCGGACCGAATCGCGGTCATGCATCAGGGAAAAATCCTTCAGCTGGGCACGCCAGAGGAAATTTTCGATCGGCCTAAGACGCGCTTTGTCGCGGAGTTTATAGGCAAGACCAATAT
>VBLN01000324.1 GCA_005878685.1 Deltaproteobacteria bacterium
ACTTTCCCTAGAGGCGCTCCGCAAGTTCGGCTTCAAGCAAGTTTGGACCAACGACAACTTGGAATATCGGAGCGTTCTAGTAAGTTCCGCCGCACTCGTAGCGCGCCTTCCGGTCAAGCTCGGGACGGCCATAACAGTCCCCTATTTTCGCAACCCCATTGATCTCGCCGCGGCTTTCGCTACTCTCTCCGAACTGACCAGGGGCCAGGAGATCTCGCTTGGACTGGGACCGGGCTCGAGATCAATCCTGACCTATCAGGTCGAGCGGATGAAACCTCTGACCATCATGGCCGAGCTGGCGACCGCTCTGCGACGGCTGTTCGACGGACAGGCAATTCGGCGCGCTGAGATTCCTAATTTGGCTTCCTATTTTCAACTGCGGGCGGAAAGTTACACGCTCCGCTTTAAGGCCCGGTCGCCGATCCGTCTTTACTATGGTCCCAGTCTGCTCAAGCTTGCGGTCTTGAATCTCATCGCGCACCACTTCGATGGGGTGATCCTGCAGACTCTGTACGGCCTACAGGATATGGAGACTACGGTGTCAAGTCTCGGGCGCGCTCGCGAGCAGTCCGCTCTGCGCGAGCCGCTGCGTAAAGTCATGCTCCTCAATGCCTCCGTTTCCCGCGACGGAGGCGCGGCTAGGGAGCACGCCAAGCGCTTCGTTTCCCATATCGTCTCTGGATGGCCGGACGAGACCCTCGAAAGGAAAGGGATCGATCCGCGCGCCGTTCGGTCAGTGCGTGAGGCGTATGCGCAGAATCGCGGGGTTGATCATGCGGCGTCGTTGACTCCGGACGAAGCGGTCGATCGTTTGGTCATGGCGGGCACTCCAGGGCAGTGCGTCGAGCGCATCGCTGAACTCTTTTCCTTCGCGGTGAAGCATGAATTCGGGCAGGTTTTGATCGGCGTGCCGCTCGGACCCGATGTCGGGGAAGTCATCGATGTCTGGGCTAAAGAGATCTTCCCGGCGCTCCCATAGTTCCGCAAGGAGGTCAGCCCGTGAGGGTCACCTTCTATTTCTCACCTTTTGAGAATCCTCAAAACATCGCAATACGCGCAGGATACGCGCCTTGCGACAGATCAAGGTTGGGAACTGCTTTTTAAAGACCTTTGGATTGCTTCCTCAAGCACATCAGTGGAAACCGGTTTTGTTAGGACTTCGGCGGCGCCAGCCTGTAGGGCCTTGTTAGTATAGCTCCCTTCCTGAGACGCAGTGTGAACAATGATTGGTATGTGTTTGGTTCTTGGATCTTCTTTCAGCCAGCGCGTTGCCTCAACCCCGCTAACGCCACCGAGTCCCAACTCCATGATGATCAAGTCCGGAGTCTCGGATACGGCCTTCTGCACTCCCTTTGCGCAGCTGTCAGCTTGAATGATGCCGTAGCGCAAACCGCGCAGCTGAAGAACGATCTCATGGCAGTCCCCGTCATCATCGACTACCAGAATTTTTTGACGCATACTTTTCCTATCTTCCTTTGCCGAAGGTTCGAGCGATCCGTCCGTCATGAGTCCTCTTGGGCGCCCGGCTACCAACGGATGACAAACGGATTTAGTGGGCTGTAGCTTGGCTCTTTTTTCGGGCTTGCCTGATAAGAATGGTCCAGGCGGTTATCAGTTTCTCCGGGTGTGATTGGCCCCGACCCTGGTTTGACATTTCTACGGAAACTATAGTTGTTGTCGGGAGACCCATCAGACTTTGTCCCCTGGTGCGGTGCAATGGAGTTGCCATCTTGCCGGTAGTATCCCTTGACCTCCCCGGCGCTGAGTAACGAGGGAATTAGCAGGAGAACCGTCAAGGCTAGAATGAATTTCATATATGTCTTCACTGGCGGTTAAAGGAGCAAGGCCTATGCCAGCGTCAGAGACCAATAAAATTCAAACCTTAGAAGAACCGGAAGGCATCTTTGATGACAGAATCCGGCATTGGCGGGAGAGAATAACGGATCTTTGTCTTTTGCTGTTGACTCCTTCCTCACGGCGGGAATATACCTGCCCCATCGATTCCGGGTTTAAGATAATAGAGTGTAAACAGAATAGGGATCAGCCATGTCGCCTGAGGCTCGTGCGCTTGCGCAGGTGCTTCTAGATCATCACAGGCAAACGTGCCTGGGTCAGGGCGGAGCCCCCAGTATGGCCTCCGCCGTCATCCCGTATGGTCTGCTTTGTGAAAGGGCTGGCCTAGCGAACTTTGCTCACAGGGTCGGTCCCTTGCTGCGGGAAATTGCTGAGTGGTGTCATGAGAACGGTTGGCCTCCAATTAACTCTTTAGCGGTAAATTACGCAACGCGGATGCCGGGACCGGGTTACGACCAAGCCCCGGGTTGCAGCCTCCAACGCTGGCCCGAAGAAGTCGCCGCGTGCGTCGAGTTTCTGGGGTATCCAGCTGCGGCCTAAGCCGAAGTGGCTCAGTCCTCCCGAAAACCTTGAGCGCCGGGATTACCTCCCATCTGCTGCTGTAGATACTGGCCGTATCGGATTAGAAAGCTTGGCCGGGTTTTCGTACATTTGGGCGAGTTCGAGTCGTGGCCAATCTTCCGTCCGAGCATGTTGCAAACTTTTTATTTTCCTGGGGTGGACATAAATCCATTGGTTTCCCGCAAACATTCCTACTTTCAGCCGACCATCCGCCAATTCTAATCTTAGACCGTCAGGGAGTTTGGAGTGAGCAGACCATTGATTGAAGACCTGGAACAAAGATGGCTCGGTATTCGCAACTTTGATCTCGTGACATCTGCCTGTTAGGGAGATACTCCCGGGGAGCCCAACATAGACTTCCTGTGCGGAAAAGGGAAAGAAGGCGCCGACGTACGTGGCTCCATACCCGGGAATAACTTGCGTATCCTTCCGGATAGATCCTGAGAAGTAGATTCGTTGAATCGTATACCTATACTTCTCAAAATAGACGTTTTTCTCGCGTCCGGAGATCAATCGCTCTTTTTCTGGCACGCTGAGCTCCACAGCAAACGGGTCCATCAGCACACAACCCTGGATTACGGACATAGCGACGATAGCCGGGGTTGGGGAGTTATTCTCAATCTTTAGAATGAGCCCAAGCCCGTGAGCCTGCATTCTGTTGCCGTCTGGTAGGCTTCCCTCCTCGACCAATGCGACGGGCAAAACGCCGAGGACATTAAGCTTGGGGCTCTCGATTGTGGGGCGCAAATAATAAATCAATATGGAACCTGCGATAATGCCTCCAATGGCAGCCTTAAATATCTGATCCAAAAAGCTCAATATCCGCTTGCGGTTCAGTTGCATTCGTCGTGCTCCTTTTCTGCCCAAAAACAG
>VBLN01000325.1 GCA_005878685.1 Deltaproteobacteria bacterium
TAGAGAGGTATGGACATAAGATTCCCAACACCTACTTTATGCCGTTATCTCTGTCCCCGAAAAGAAAGGCGTTATGACATCCGTCCTCACAATAACTCTTTTTTCTTTTCTTGCGGCTACCAGCCTGATCATTATGGTTACCCTTCTGATCACGGCCTCGCAGAGCTCTCCTAAAGCGCGCATTCGCAGGAGACTGACAGAAATCGGGAAAAACCCTTATGCGTCGAAAGAGGAGGTTAGGAGCCTTCTCAAAGGCCAGCTCTACAGCAATATTCCGTGGTTGAACTCGCTCCTATCCAACATCGAGCTGGGTCAACGAATCGATGTTCTGTTAGAAAGGGCTAATCTCGACTTCACCGTGAGTCTATTCATGCTCCTGTCTGTTTGTTGTGGAGCCATTGTCTACTTGGTATTAACGCTTCTCAATCAGGTCCTTTTCATTGCTCTTCTTGGGGGGCTGATGGCTCTTTGCTTTCCCTATTTCTATGCCATGTATCTTGCCCGGAAGAGGTTGAGAAAATTCTTAGAGGGGTTGGATATGATGGCCCAGGGCCTGCAGGCGGGAATGGGGCTGACACAGTCGCTGACTTATATGTGCAAGGAAATGCCAGACCCTCTGGGCACGGAATTCTCCGTTTTTATGGAGGAAATGAATCTCGGTCTTCCTATAGCAGACGCTCTGATGGCCTTTCAGCGACGGATCCCGTTTCAGGAAATGCGCCTTCTCAGTACGGCACTGATGGTTAACCGCGAAGTGGGTGGAAGTCTAGCAGAGCTGCTCAATAGGCTTTCAGACGTTATCCGTGAGCGCTTCCGTATTGAAAGACAGATTAAAACCCTCACGGCTCAGAACCGATTGAGCGCGTGGGTCGTATCTTCGTTGCCTCCGCTCTTGGCCGTCTTTATGTTTTTCGCGGGACCCGATGTATTCGGCCAGATGCTGGCCGAGCCTCTTGGGCAGATGATGCTTATTTCAGCCTTGGTTCTGGAGATAATAGGCATTTTTGCCTTTCGAAAACTAATCCGCATCGATTTCTGAGCACTTTTATGGAGATCTTTATAATTGTTGCTGCGGTTTTTGTTCTTATAGTCAGCATCATCTTTTCGATCATGATGCCCAAAGTCAAGGTCGAAGAGGAGGCGATCCAGAGACGACTAGGGGCGATCGCCGCAAGGGCTGAAAGACCGGTGGGCCGCGTACGCCTTCTCGAGCAAGAGGACTCTATTTGGGAAAAGATTTTGAGACTTTTTTTGGGGGAGAAGGAGCTGCCGGAAAAATACAAGGGCGTTCGCATCTTCTTGCACCAGGCTGGGTATCCTGGGGAGAGAGCGGTCAGGATCTTCTGGGGAGCACGGCTCTTTACCACCGCGAGCTTTGCCGCTGCGGGTTTTCTCTACGGCATATTATTAGCGGCCTCCTTCGGGAACCTGCTTGTGTTGGCTGTTGCTGGGGCGGCCTTGGGCTATGTTGCGCCTCTGTTTCTTGTAAAACGAAAAGCTAGGCATCGAGTGGAAAGGATTCGCCAGACCCTCCCTGATACTTTAGACCTAATGGTGGTATGCGTGGAGGCCGGCTTAGGAATCGATGGCGCCCTGTCGCGGGTCGGGAACGAGCAAGCGAACCAGGGATTGATTATGGGTGAGGAATTACAATTGATGAGCCAGGAAGTTAGGGCCGGAGTGGTTAGGCGGGAGGCCTTGGGTCGGATGGCGACCCGACTCGGGGTCGATGAGCTGCAGAGCCTTGTGACTTTCCTCAATCAGACGGAGGAGATGGGCGGGAGCATCGCACGTTCCTTAAGGGTCTTTGCGAGCACGATGCGAGAAAAAAGGAGCCAGAGGGCTGAGGAGGCCGCAAGGAAGACAGTAATTAAGCTCATCTTCCCCCTGGTCATGTTCATTATGCCGTCCCTGTTTCTGATCGTGTTAGGTCCAGCCCTGCTCAACATCATGAAACTCTTAGGTTCGGGTTTTTAGGATTGCAGAACGGAATGCCAGTTATCAATCTCACCAAGAACACGTGGTTAGCGACAAAAGTCGTGAAAGCGGATAAGTTTCTAACCCGCCTTGTCGGCCTGCTGAAAAGGAAGAAATTAGGGCCCGAAGAGGCCATCTGGCTGGTGCCCAGCAAGGGAATCCACACCGTGGGGATGAAGTTTAGCATTGACGTGGTCTTTCTTGATAAGGAAACAAGAGTTGTTGCATTGATTCCGGCTATGGGTCCCTATCGAATGAGCGGAATTCACCTTTTGGCCAACAGCGTTTTGGAGCTGCCGACGGGAGCAATTAGAAAATCTCGTACCGAAGTAGGGGATCAGCTAGATGTTTCGCTGGTCGAGTCTTCGGAAATCGATGATTTGAAAGAAACCCGCCTGAATCAGGTCGGGTGAGAAAAGGACTGAGACTCGATGAAGGTTTTACTTGTTGTACCTTTTGGAGCGATTGAAGTTTCTACATGATCAATGCCTATCGGGCCTTGACTCATCTCGCGAGAGCGAAAGCTAATACACCATCCCGGTTCACGCCGCCAGAGACGCCCCTAGCAGTGTCCTAGCAGCCATCTGCGATCGGGACGACCCGTCCCTCGCCAGATGCCCTCGTTCAAATGACAGCATATCGAGGGTCCGTCCGTACAGTTGCACCTGTTCCGGAGCCCTATGAGACCGGGAATTTCAAAGATCCGGTTGTAACTTTATTCTAACAAAAATGGTATGAGAAGTGGCACAAAATTGTCAAAGTTTTGTAAACTAGCGGGAGATTCTCCTTAATTATTCAATAGATAGTTCTGGCATGCGCGTTGCACAGTAAATAGGTGTAAAGGACCACTTAGCGTCAGAAGGAACCCCAAAATGAGAGTTAATAGCTGGATCTACAAGGATAGGCAGGGTTCCCGCTCGAGGCATTCGAGCCACTCAACCCTGTTGGCACTTTTCCGAAGAACAGCCTCCGAGAAGGGGCAAACAGTGGTCGAATTTTCACTCGTCGTGCTTCTCCTTTTTTCCCTGATTTTTGCCATCGTCGAATTTTCCCATCTTTTTTATACGGAGTTGACCCTGCAATATGCCTTGAGAGAGGCGGGGAGATACATGGTAACCGGTCAGGGGGATGTCTCCGGCGATCCAACTATTAGGGCGAATCTCATTCACGATAAATTCTGCCAAGGTCTTATCGGTACTGGACTTTCTTGCCCGCCCATCGGCACGGGGACGGCTGCGAACTTTAGATTCATCTGCGGTGGCAGCGATTGTTCTCCAGCCGGAGGTAATCCTGGCGACACTGTCAAAGTGACAGTTAAGTTAACAAAGCCCTGGTTCACCGGCCTCTTCGGCGCTCCCATTCCGTTTACCTTGAGTACAACGTGGAAAAACGAGCCCTCTTTTTCGTAGCAAGGAGGCTTCTATGCTGGCATTTCGGCGAATCTTCTGTTCCACCCGCGGCCAAGCAATCGTTGAATTGACCCTTACTTTACCGTTGCTGATTGTTTTAGGCTTAGGGGCGATTGAGTTCGGCAATATGATCAACACCTATCTTGTCCTGACCCATTTGACTCGCGAAGGGGCCAATTTGACCTCGCGGCAGGATGGCACGAAAGGGACGTCGGCGTGGAGGGACAAAATCAATGCAGATCTGCAGGCTGCCATCGACGCGGCCAGTCCGATCATAACATCCACTAATCT
>VBLN01000329.1 GCA_005878685.1 Deltaproteobacteria bacterium
GGTCATTGAAACGACCTTCAAGGATGAAACAGAGACAGACCTCTTCGGGGAACAGTCGGTCCTGTGCGGCGGACTCACATCGCTGATCCAGGCCGGCTATGAGACTTTGGTGAACGCAGGGTATCCGCCGGAGATGGCCTATTTTGAATGCGTCCATGAGGTCAAGCTGATTGTGGACCTTATTTATGAGGGTGGTTTGGCCAATATGAGATACTCGATCAGCAACACCGCCGAATACGGAGACTTGACGCGAGGAAAAAGAGTCATTGGTCCTGAAGTTCGCCAGGCCATGCAGAATCTCCTGAAGGATATTCAGTCGGGAAAATTCGCCGAGGAGTGGATCAACGAATACCGCGCGGGCATGCCCCATTTTACTGAGCTTCGAAAAGAGGCCGGGAACCATCCACTTGAGAAGGTCGGCGCGCAGCTCAGGTCGATGATGCCATGGTTGGGGCAAAATCGGCTGGTGGATAAGACTAAAAACTAATTTTCAGTTTTAGTTTTTAGTGAGTTAAACTAAAAACTCAAGACTCAAAACTGTGTCGAAGAAATGCGTATCGCTAAAGAGGGTTATCCGTTCATTCTGACTCCCGCTCTCTTGGCCCTACTTGCCCTAATCGGAGGATGGAAATGGATGGCGCTCATTCTTGGCACTGTCAGTTTTGTGTTTGCGGCTTTTTTCCGTGATCCGGAGCGGAAACCTCCCGGGGGGGAGGGGCTGATTCTCTCGCCGGCGGATGGTAGAAATGTCAAGATTCGGCGCGCTGAAGGCAAAGGGACAGGAGCAAAGCTAAGCATTTTTTTGTCGCCGCTGGATGTTCATATTAACCGCGCGCCCATCGAAGGTGCGGTAGAAGAGGTTAAGTATCAGAAGGGAAGATTTTTTGCGGCGTATAAGGATGAGGCTTCTAAGACCAACGAGCAGAATGTGTTGAAGATTGTGGATTCAAGGCGTAGAAGCCTCACGGTCGTACAGGTCGCCGGGGTTTTGGCGCGACGCATTGTGTGTTATGTTAAGAAGGGTGATTCGTTGCAACAGGGACAGAGGCTAGGATTGATTATGTTTGGTTCTCGGGTAGATCTATCTCTCCCCGAGGGCGCCCAGATCAAGGTCGCCGAAGGGGAGCGAGTGAAGGGAGGAGAAACTATTATAGGGAGGTTTGCATGAACGGGATGAATGACCCGCAAAATGACAGACTGACTCTTAGAAGAGTTCGGATTCTTCCCCGAAGAAATACGGCGAGAGTTCCTCTCAAGCAAAGGGTTCCGTCCGCGCAGCTTAAAAAAGGTGTCTACCTCATTCATAGTCTTTTCACCACGGGTAACCTGATCTGCGGTTTTTTCTCTATCATCTCAACCTTTAATGGCCACTATCTCCAGGCGGCGGTCTTTATTATTCTGGCGCATTTGCTCGACGGTCTGGACGGCTATGTGGCGCGACTCACCAAAACAACCAGCCAATTCGGCATTGAATTCGATTCTTTGGCTGATTTGGTCTCGTTCGGAGTGGCTCCCGGCGTGTTGGTCTATTATTGGGCCCTTCTGCCTTGGGGCACCTGGGGTTGGCTGGCGGCCTGTTTGTATGTTGTTTGCGGCGCTCTCAGGCTCGCGCGCTTTAATGTCCAGGTTCGGAATGTCGAAAAGAGCCATTTCGTGGGCCTTCCGATCCCTGGGGCGGCAGAAATGATTGCGGCGATTGTATTGATGTATTATTTTCTTGGCGGTGAGGGGGCAACGAACAAGCAGGTGATTTTGCTTCTGGTGATCTATCTCCTCGCGGGACTGATGGTCAGTAACTTCGAATACTTCAGCACCAAGCAGCTTGATCTTAAAAAGCGGCATCCTTTCTGGATCCTGGTTTCCGCGATCCTTCTTATTAAGCTGTTTATCGCGGAGCCGCAGATTATGTTTTTTGTCGTTTTTCTCTTATATACGTTATCCGGCCCCCTGCTATGGTGCCTGACGACTTACAAACGTCGCCGGGAGCGAATGGGGGAGATTGCGGTCTAAAGTAGATCTCCCTCTGTAGGTTCTGTTTCTTACGCTCCCGTTGGCTGTGGCCGCGGGAGTTTTTGTTTTATGGAGGAAAAATCATGTCAGGGAATGTCGTCAATGATCCTGTGGTGAGAATCTTTGATACGACCCTCAGAGACGGCGAGCAGTCTCCTGGGGCGAGCATGAATGTCGAGGAAAAGCTGCTGATCGCGCGCCAGCTGGAAAAGCTTGGCGTAGACGTTATCGAGGCGGGATTTGCGGCTTCTTCCGATGGGGATTTTGAATCGGTGGAGCGCGTCTCCAAAGAGGTCAAGCGCCCAAGGGTGGTCAGTCTGGCCCGGGCCCAGGAGGGAGATATCAAAAGAGCCCTGAAAGCAGTGGAGCATGCCAAACATCCCGGCATCCACATCTTCATCGCTACGTCGGACATCCATATGAAGCATAAGCTCCGGATGTCGCGCAACGAAGTCCTGGATGCGGCGGTCTGGGCGGTAAGTCATGCGAAGAAACATATCGACTATATCGAATTCTCGGCGGAAGATGCGTCACGGAGCGAGTGGGACTTTCTTGTTCAGATCTTTGGGGAAGTGATCCGGGCCGGGGCGAAGACTCTGAATATTCCGGACACCACGGGATATGCGATTCCCACGGAATTCGGTTCCCTGGTGCGCTATCTCGTGGATAAAACCGAAGGCTCGGATCGGGTCATCTGGAGCGCGCATTGTCACAATGACCTCGGTTTGGCGGTCGCGAACTCCTTGGCGGCGGTTGCCAACGGAGCGCGACAGGTCGAATGCACGATCAACGGCATTGGCGAACGTGCGGGCAACACTTCCCTCGAGGAAGTGGTGATGGTGATTAAGACGAGGAAGGATCTCTTTAGTGTTGAGACGAACGTCGTCACCGAGCAAATTTATCCGACCTCACGTGTGCTCTCGCAGATCACCGGCATCGCCATTCCTATCAATAAGCCGATAGTCGGGGATAATGCGTTTGCTCACGAGACAAGGATCCATCAGGACGGTGTCCTCAAACAGAAGCTCACTTATGAGATCATGACTCCGGAGTCGATCGGTATTCCAGGGAACCGGCTGGTCATGGGAAAGCATTGGGGACGCCACGCGTTTGACGAGCGACTCAAAGAGTTGGGCTTTAGTCTCAATAAGGTCGATATGAATCGCGCCTTTCTTCGCTTCAAGGAACTGGCGGATAAGAAAAAGGAAATCTTCGCGGAGGAGATCCTTCGGCTTCCCGAACAACCGGACCGATACGAGCTTCTCTATCTCAACGTGAATTCGAGCTCCAGCGCCATCCCTTCGGCGCCAGTGAAGATGCGCGTAGACGGCCAGGAGCGTATGGATCATGCGACCGGGGACGGGATTGTGGACGCTTGCTATAAGGTGATCGCCAAAATCACGGGCTCACGGTTACACCTGGTGCGCTATTCAGTTAAGGCGATCACCGGAGGAGCGGACGCTCAAGGGGAAGTTTCCTGTCTAATCGAGGACGGCGGAATCAAGGTCTCGGGCCAAGGAGCGCACACGGACATCATCATGGCCAGCGCCCTCGCCTATATTAACGCGCTCAACAAGCTCGAATATCGGAAGCATTATCGACAGATGGTCGAAAGGCAAGGCCCGTGAACTATAAAATTCTAGTTCTGCCAGGAGACGGGATTGGGCCTGAGGTCGTCAGAGAAGGGACGCAGCTCTTAAGCCAAGTAGCCCGGCTGCACGGATTTCAGGTCGAGTTCGAGGAGGGATTGGTGGGAGGGGCTTCCATCGATGTCCATGGGAAGCCTCTGACGGACCAGGTTTTAAGCCGGATTACGCGATCCGTCCGGAGCGGGCGCTCTTAGCTTTGCGCCAAGAACTAGGTCTCTTCGCCAATCTTCGCCCTGTAAAGCTGTTCTCGGCTTTAGCTTCGGCTTCGACGCTGAAGCGTGAGGTCGTGGAGGGGACCGATCTTCTGGTCGTGCGCGAGCTCACGGGCGGAATCTACTTCGGCCAGCCCAAGGGCGTGACCCGGCTTCCGGACGGCACGGAACGGGGCGTGAATACTGAAGTCTATACGACTCCGGAGATCGAGCGCATCGCCCGCGTTGCGTTTGACGCTGCGCGGAAGAGACGAAAGAAAGTCACATCGGTCGATAAGGCCAACGTGCTGGAAGTCACGGAGCTCTGGCGCAAGGTGGTCACACGAGTCCACAAGGAAGATGGCTATGGAGATCTCCAGCTGGACCATATGCTGGTCGATAACTGCGCCATGCAGCTCATCCGCAATCCCAGGCAGTTCGATGTGATGGTGACCACGAATATGTTTGGCGATATCCTGAGTGACGAAGCGGCGATGCTCACGGGATCGATCGGCATGCTTCCCTCGGCCAGTCTCGGTGGAAAAGTAGGGATGTACGAACCGGTCCATGGCAGCGCCCCGGACATAGCCGGCAAAGATAGGGCCAATCCGTTAGCGACGTTTTTGACGATCGCGCTCATGTTGCGCCACTCACTCGAGCAGGGCCAGGCTGCCGATCGCGTCGAGAAGGCGGTTGAAAAAGTGTTGAACCAGGGATATCGGACCGCGGATATCCAGGAGAAGGATTGTCGCCTGGTGGGCTGCAAGGAGATGGGGCGGTTGGTTCGAGAACAGATAGAAGGAACCAAGGGCTAAAAGGTTTGTCGAAGAGTTTAGAGCTGATGGCTGAGAGCTGAAAGCTATACGCGTCTGAAGGATTCAGAGAATGAAGAAGGATAAATACAACGTTGCGGTCGTGGGAGCTACGGGAGCCGTGGGCGAACAGATGCGCGAAGTCCTCCAGGAGCGAGTTTTTCCTGTCAACGAGCTGCGTCTCCTGGCCTCGGAGAGATC
>VBLN01000321.1:0-4684 GCA_005878685.1 Deltaproteobacteria bacterium
CGATCTCCTCGTGCTTGACCTCAGGGAAAATTCTTTCACCCACCACTTTCATGCCGAAGGTGGTCTTGTCCGGCAGCATATTGGCGACCTGGTAGTGAGACCGCTCGGCGTCGGTGACGAGATAGACCAGCTTGTCCGTGATTTGCTTGGCCTTCTCCTCCGAGGCGAGGATAACGCACTCGGCGCCAGAACAAGGCATCACGCAATCGAAGAGGCGAATCGGATCGGAGATCATCCGTGAATTGAGGTAGTCCTGAAGGCTCATGGGCTCGCGCAACAGCGCTTGGGGATTATTGAGCGCGTTCTCTCTCTGCGCCATGGCGATCTTGCCGATCTGTTCGAGGGTCGTGCCGTACTGGGTCATGTGGAGCCGCTGAATCAACGCCATGAGGCTGTTCGCCGTATCCGTAAACGTCGACATAATTCGCGCGTTGATATTCCAGCGGCCGTTGCTGTGGAATACTTTTATCGAATGAGTTGCCACCGACGAGAACAATCAAGTCAACGTGACCCGCCTCGATGGCATCCGCCGCCCGCCGCACGCTCATCACGCCGCCGGCACCGCCATAGTCGCCATTCAACACCCAATCCACTTCCAACCCCAATTGCTCAGCCACATGGGGCGAGTAATCCGTACTCACTTGAGTCGTAACCGAAAAGCCTTGGATATCGTTCTTATGCAGACCGGTCTGCCGCAGGGCCTGGCGTATCGCCTCAGAGTAGTACCATAGGACCGACGCCTCGGATTTGCGCGAGTACTCGGTCGAACCGTAGCCGACAAAACAGACTCTCTTACGCCGCAATTCTCTCTCCTTTCCTGCTCAGGACTGAGCGCTGAGGTATGAGTCTACCCTTTACGGAGCAGCTCTTCTTCTGGAAAGCATGCGAAAATCCATGGCTTTCTAATCGGCAAGCCCCCTCTTACCACGGGCTTGTGGCCGATGAAAAGGGGACGTCGTGTCAACCAAAAGCGGCCAGCTTCGTCAAATAGGCTAAGGTGGAACCCTTCCCGCACAAAATGCCGCTTCTTTACCGATGCATCCCCATAGCTGTGGCGCTGCTGTCGGGAATCGCGCTAATATGGGGAGAGTTTCGGCTATGGAAAGTGAGCTCCTCTATCTCATCACCCCCATCTCCCAGCAGGGAAGCATCCGGGTTCCGGGATAAAGCGCCCTTAAAGAAGACGATCAATTAAGATCACCTAAAAGGAGGTTTTTATGGCTTTCAGAAAAAAATATTTCGCTTTTGTGGGGGCTGCCTTGATTGCGGCCGGATTGCTCACCGCTTCGGTCTACGCGCAAGGCCGGCCCGGATTTCATCGAGGAGGAGGAATGACTTTCCCTCTAATGCTTAGAGGACTGAACCTGACGGACGATCAGAAAGCCCAAGTAAAGCAGCTCATGGCCAACCATCGCTCTACTCTCCATGACCTTTTCAGCCAGCTCCGCACGGCCCGGGAAGATATGTCCAATAAGCTTTTGTCGCCGGCGGCACTGCAAGAGAGTGAACTAACGTCAACCAATCAACAGATTGCTCTGCTGCGCAATCAGATTGCCGACGAAAGCCTTAAGATGGCGTTGGAGATCCGGGGAGTACTGACGCCGGACCAGTTAGCCAAAGCCGCTCAACTCAGGCAGCAGATGCGGTCCCTACACTCCCAAATGAGAGATCTCTGGGGACCCAAACCGCAAGCCCAGTAGAAAATCGATTGACTCTCTGAACAGCTATAAATTAAAAGGCCCGAGCTCTTGTGAGCCGGGCCTTTGTTTTTCAAATCCGGCAGCCTCCGGGCGTTATCTGACCCCCAGGAATTCGCTGTAGAGCCTGAAATATCTGCTGGTGTCCCCAACCGGCCGGATCACATGCAGCTTTTCACTCTTTAGCAGAAGATCTATCTCCTCGGATTGGCTCTTCACTCCCTTGCGAAGCGGAATCTTCCCCGTGCGAGTGAGCGCCTGCTGTCCTTCCGGTGAGAGATAGAAATCGATCAGCAGCCTGGCGGCCGCGGGATGCAGAGGATTCTGTACCAGACCCACAGTAGAAGTGGTTGCCAGAGTCGGCGGGCTAGCGAGCCAATCTACGGGCGCGCCCTTCCGTTTCATCCCGTCCATCTTGGAAACCTGCATGAAAATGGCTATCGGAAACTCGCCGGCGACCAAAAGATTGGTGAGGTGATTGAAGCCTTCAACCGGCCGCAGATTTTGCTGCCCGAGCCTCTTCATGTAGGCAATCCCCTGCTCCTCGCCCCTCAGGCTCACGATCCCGATTAAGCCATAAGGCGTCCCGCTGTTGATCGCCATCTGCCCCTTAAACTTGGGATTCAAATAATCGTCATAATTCCTGGGCGCGCTGCTCCTGGAATATTCGCGCGTATTAAAACCGGTAATCAAAGGATCGGTCGTGATGCATGCCCAGTAACCATCCGGATCAACAAATCCCTTGAGCAAAAACTTCGCCTCAGGCGACTCGTATCTCGCAAGAACTCCTTGGCTCTTGTAATAGTCCATCGTCTCCATGCTGTTGCCCAGGACGTCCCCCTGAATTCTGCCGGCGCGGTGCTCCTGTATGACCCGAGCGACCTGCCTTGAGGAAGAGAGATAGACGTGCCGGACATTTAAGAAAGGGTACTTCTCCTTTATGGCCGGACCGAAGACCGCAAAGTCGCTGACGTTCATCATGGTGTAGAGAACAACCTCCCCTTCCTTCTTGGCCTGATCGACGAGGCTCTGCGCTTGGCCGTGCGCAAAATCGAGCCGAGCGATCAACGTCGATACAAGAAGAGCCGTCAGGATCAAGATTTGAACTGGAATGGCTGGAGTCCTACTTTTCATAACCCTCCTTCTCTCTGAGCGCGCCAGTCGGAACGTCTGCCTGGGGGCGACTTGAAGGGCCGATGCGTCGGACGAGGAAGTTAAGGCGTCGCAGAGAGATACCTTTGGCAAGCTGGCGAGCGTGAGACTGTCGTATCGCATCGGACCTGAAAGATGCTCCTAGGTAGCCTATTGGCAGATGGGCCTTTTTCAACGGCCGCTTCAAACTCCGAACGCGAGACTCTTCACCACTACAGGAACGAAACCCTCTCCTGGGACCCTTTCCCCCACATCGATGAAGTCCAGATCGGAAAGGGAAATCTCGTCCACACAAGGGATGCCGAAATCGGGGGCGAGTATCTCCCCAACAATCCGACCGATGTTTTGCTCAAATACGAGCAGGCTGGGACGATCTCTTTTCGGGATTGACAACAGCGCAGCGTGAATTCCCCTGGCGAGTTCTTGCGCAACGCCGTAGCCCAGAAAGGGCGGAGAAGAAAAGAATAGGGCAAAGGGCACGCCCTTCACCTCAGGATCCAGCCCTTCGAGGGCGCGTTCGACGGTTTTTTTTGCGGCATCCGCAACCGGAGGCTCCCAGCGCACCTTCACGACAAAGACTCTGAGATTGCGAAGCGGCAGGAGAGTCGCATCCGACAGGAAAATCGTCTCACCGCTGAGCTGAGTCGAGTATTGCGAAGCGCCGATCACAGTCGCGCGAATCCCCTCGCTGGAATCCATCATTCTGTATCCTCTTTTCTGCGCCTGACTTCTGACTTCGCTCTCTTCACGGCCGTAGATGTACTCCGAGACTCCGCCGGAAAAGATCACTTCGTCCACTGTGGGGATATTCCCCATCGGCTCGGCGATAAAGAGCCCGTCGAACGGCGGCGGCTCCCCATCCAAAACGTCAAAGAGAACCTTTGCCATTCGAGCGGCTAGATTGCTAAGAACTCTCGGCTCAATCTTATCGCCGATCTGCAAGCGCAGCCCCAGCTCCGAAAGAAATCGCTTCCCGCCGGTTTCAAGGCGAACGACGCGATCATGTTTGTCGCACACAACAAGCCTAGCACCAACGTTGAGCGCTGTGATCGCCTGAATGAACCCCTGATGAATCAGGCTGATCTTTGTCGTCCCACCGCCGATATCCACGTTGAGCACAATGGACCCTTGATCTCTGCTCCGCGCCACAGCCCCTGACCCATGCGCCGCCAGGATCGCCTCCAGCTTTGGCCCGGCCGTGGCACAAACAAAGCGTCCAGCCTCATCCGCGAACATTGCGGCAATCTTGCTGGCGTTGTCTCTCCTGGCAGCCTCACCCGTGACGATCACGGCGCCGGTATCGATGTCGTTCCGCCTGAGGTTAGCGGCCTGGAAAGTCTGTTCGACTAACTTTCTCAACGGTCCTGCCTCGATATTCCAGTCGCCTGAAAAAGGCGTAAGCAGAATCGGCGAGCGGGCGATGACCCTTCGGTCCAAGACCTCCGGATGGCGGCGTTGAAAGGCCGGATAACCTATAAGCAGCTTGGAAAACATCAGATGGGAAGTCGAAGAGCCGATATCGATCCCCACGCTGGTTAGATGCGTGTGGATTGCACCTGCGCCCTCGTGATCATGATCGTAGTCGTGATGGTGGATAATCATGGTATAAAAACGTGATCGTGTTCGTGATTCGTGTTCGTCAACGAGCACGATAACCGAGCACGAGCGACGAGCACGAGTTAGTAGTCCGCGACCTCGCCCTGCTGCGTGTGCACATAACCGGTACTCTCCATACCCGGCCGATTCGTGTGCACGAGGAAACGGGCCATCTCCTTGTCCCTGTTGAAATGCTGATGCCAGGCGAAAACGGGAATCACCAAAGTATCGCCCTTCTT
>VBLN01000321.1:4745-6140 GCA_005878685.1 Deltaproteobacteria bacterium
TCCCCGGCGGGATCTCGGCCAAGAGCGTGCCCAAGAGTTTCACGTGATAACCCAATCGCGGCTCCACGGCGTAAGCCACTCGGCCCATCGGCGTTGAGCCGAAGCGAAGTTCCTTGCCTTTGACCAGCACCTTGCCGGCGCGCCGGCGCTTCTCTTCCTCCTGAGCATAGGACAGCTGCTGATAGTAAATTTCCTCTGCCGTGGGTTCCGTTCCGTTCCCTCGCTGCTCGGGCTGCCAGCGACTCTGATCGATCTCGACACCGGCTCCTGGAGGCGTTTCGGCGCCGCCAGGAATCAACGTCTTCATCGCCTCGTCGCCCTTTTGCGCGAAGATCCAATATTCGGGGTACTTTTCCTCCTCGTAAATCGCGATTCCCGTCGCCATGGAAAAGGGACCGGTCGTCGCGGCGAGATAGTAGAGATCCTCTCTGCTTTCGTTGTGGTGGCGATGCCAGGCAAACACCGGAACACAGATCATGTCGCCCGCTTCCCAGGGATATTTGACGCCGTCGATCACGCTGTAGCCTTTGCCCTGAAGAATATAAATGACCGCGTCCACCGTGTGCCTGTGCCCCAGCTTCAGCCCGCTATATTCCATTTCCTCGCCCACAGAGCGGCGATTGATCCAGAAGCGGAAGGTTCTCTGGTTAAAGCCCAGCCGCGGATCAACAATGTAGACGTGGTAGTGTTCTTTGAGCTGCGCCGCTATTTCTTCGGCCTTTACATGCACCGGCGACTTCCGACGCCGCTCGAGCTCCTCTTTGCCGAAGCGGATGTGCTCCATCCGCATTCTCAAGTGATCCTCTTTGCGTGCCATGACCATAGATAGCTTCTCCTGACGTGGGATGATCAGACCGGGAACGAGTCATCGTGAGACTGCAAGAACCGCTGCCACGCCGATCGGGATGGCGCGACTTTTTCCCGGAGCTTCTGCTTTCCGCTCTCGTTCATCGGGGTGAAGCTGCGCGCCACTTGGACGTTTTCCTCCAGCGGCCCCTTTTTCTCCATCCCGATGACGACGCAGGCGACAGGCTGGCTTAGATTAAATCGCAGCAGGTCCGACGACGACGCTCGGCCACCTCCGTCACCCACCAACGTCCCCTGTCCCATAACCTTCATCGAGATGACGCCCATCTGCTTCTCCAACGCCAGCGGCAACGCCGATTGCTCGAAGGCCGGGATCGGCTCCATGCGGCGGGCAGCGACCGGGTTGGCTGATTGCGCTGCATTGAGCGCCATCAGGACCGTGTCGAACTCGTAGCGCCGCAGCGCCTCGGCCATGGCGCCGCCGTCATTGTGGCCCGTGATCCCAACGAAGCGCGCCACTTTCTGATCCTTCAATTCCCTCCCGGCGGCAACCGCCCCATTGGCTCCGCCCATGCGGTTGAGATCGTC
>VBLN01000322.1:0-3087 GCA_005878685.1 Deltaproteobacteria bacterium
GCTCCCTGTGAATCTGCAGCAGCGAGCCGTTGATGGCTCGGGTAGCGAAGGCCAAGCGGGCGACGACGTAGACCACAGCGATGAGTGTTACCGAACCATAGAGCGGCAAGAAATTTCCAATGACAAACAAGGAGAGCATCAACGCGCCGATCGCCATAATGATCTCAGGCAACGCATGCGGCAGGAAAGCGCCGAATTCCAGGAGATAACGAGACCGGCTTCTCGACCGCACGACGAGCCAAGAGATGCAGAAGCCAAAGAAAAGCACGACCAGAGGAACCACCAGCACCAGAAAGGCGGTATTTTTCAAGCCTCGCAACACCAGCCCCCAGTCCATATTCTGGAAGTGGGTCGTTGAAAGTTTGCCCAGCATCTCGAACGAGGGCGGCGCAAAATAGGGCGTGAAGGCTGCATAGGCGATCAGAAGAAGCGGCAGCAGCTTGGAGATAAAGGCGTACAGGCCGATAAGAGCCCAGCCGGCAACGGTCCAACCGCCGAGATGGATCAAGGTCGGACGATAACCCTTCCCCGTAACCACTTCGAAGCGATGGCCCTGGCGCAAGACCTGTCCGTACCAGTAGGTGAGGAATCCCGCGAGGACGACCATGAAGGCCCCCATGGCGCCTGAGATGCCATACTCGGGAAGGCCGCTGCCCGGTGGATGGACCTTGAGATACATAAAAGTGCTGAGCATATAGACCCGGTTTCCCAGTCCGAGAATCGCCGGGATATCGAACGTCGCGATCCCGATAGTCGTGATATAAATCACGGCCGCCAAAATGCCGGGCAAGGCCAAAGGCAGCGTGATGCGCCAGAGTGTCTTGCCGAAATTAAGACCGTGGACCTTTGCCGCTTCCTCCAGGGATGGGTTCATGGCGCGGAACATCTGAGCGGTAAGGACAAAAACGACAGCGGTGAGACTCATGCCCTGGACAAAACCCATACCGATGGGAGTGGCGATATTGATCGGCCCTTCCGTGAGGCCGAACAGATCGACCAGCCATCGATTCAGGATCCCGATGCGAGGATGCGCGATGAGGGTCCAGCCCATGGCCGTATAGATTCCCGGTATGAGGAGGCCCAGGGTCATGATGGCATAGATAAAAGTCTTGCCGGGGATCGTGGTTCTCTCGGTCAACCAGGCAATGGGCAGGCCAAGCGCCAGAGCGAAAAAAGTCGTTGACAGCGTGAAGATCGCCGTGTTGCCCAGGACGTGGAAGAGAAAGGGATCGGCGAGGATGTCCCGATAGTTCTCTAGCGTAAAGGTGGCGCTCGCCGTGCCGAACACGCCTTTCTGCAGGCTGATCCAGAACATGACGGCAACGAGCACGAAGATGACGGCCATAGGTGCCAGCGCCAGCGAAATCAGGAAGGGCGAGGATTGCCGCTTCGCGCGGAACAGGAAAGGAAACCTAAGAACGGCCTGCCGGACAGTCATAGGACAACCTGGAAGTAATTCAACCTAATTGAACCACATCACATTTCATCGGGGAACGGAGCCTTCTCTGATTTTTGATTTTAGATTTTCGATTTTAGATTCTCCCCTCCCCTGATCGGAAATCGGCAATCCAAAATCCAAAATACCATTAGCGGCCTCCTTCTCTTAGAATCTTTTCCAGCTCCTTCTGCATCTCCTGATAGCCCTTGAGAGAACTCAGCCACTGGGGAGAGCTCACGATCACCTTGCCGCCGGCGGAGCGGACTTTTTCTACCTCTTTCTTCATATGAGAGTCGGGATAGAGATGAAGATCCATGCCGTCATGCTTCCAGAGAAGCGCCTGCCCCTCTGGTGTGTGCAAAAATGCAGCGAAGAGAGCCCCGGCGTTAGGCGAGCGGGAGTTTTTCGGCACACCGGTGTATCTCATGTGCAGCACCGTGCCTTCCTGCAGCACCGTGTGACCGATAGGAGCGCCGCTCCTCTGCAGCACGATGCTGTCGTTGCCGCCGCAGGTCATGACGAGCATCAAGAACTCGCCGCTCGTGATGCGCTCCGCCTCGCCGCAACGGATCAAACCGGCGATCTGCTTGGAGAGCTTCTTGGTAAATTCAAGCATGTACTCGCGGCCCAGGAGGTCGGGCATGGAAAACTCCCGCAGTCCCGCCGCGTATGGAGTCGCGGCGATCTTGCCCTTCCACTTGGGGTTGAGCACATCTTCCAACTTCCGCGGGATATCTGCCCCCTTGACCAGATTTGAGTTGTATTGGATCCCCACAACGGTAGTGGCAAACGTCAGATAGGAGTTATCCGGTGCGATCGGCTGAAAGTTCCCTTCAGGACTGAGCTTCCGCTCCAGAATTTTTCCCCATTCTATAGGTTTCAAAACCTTGGACTTCGTGGCATCGAGCATAGCCTGAGAATTTCCCACGTAGACATCCGTGCTGGCAGGCTGGCCAGCCTCGGCCTCTTGAACAACCCGAAGCATCAACCGCTGCATATCCGGGCCGGGGGTAAACTGAGCTTTCAGATTGAGCCCGTATTTCTTGTTCATTCCGGCCACGGCCTCCGCCATTCCCGCGCTGCCGCCGAAGGTGTTCTCCGACCACTGTCCCCTTAACGTTCCCTCTTTCTTCGCGCCTTCAACGAGCTCTTTGAGCGTCTGGCCGCTGGCTTCGTAGACTCCCATCCAAACCACAGCCGCCAAGGCCAGGATTGACGCCGAGATCGAGCGGAAACCAGCTCGAGACCCCGATTGCCATCGGATTGCCATGATCAAATCCCCCTTCCCATTAATTCTTCATAGCGAAGACAGGTGACGCTTCGCGATCCGTGCTTTGCGGGAGCGGCCCCTGCTTTCCCGGAAAAACCATAACGTCCGCAGGATCGACGTAAAAGCAAAGATGTCCATCCCGCTCTACCGGGATGACGCGACCTTTTCCTACAAAAGGATGATCTTGGATCATAACATTATAAAGAAACTGATCGCCCAGAAAGGTGCTGGAGCGCAGCATACCACGTAGAAAATTCGGGCCGCTATGCGAATCTCCCTGAGCGACGGAAAGAGCCTCGGGTCGAAAACCCAGCAGCACCTGGGAGCCGGGGGTGGCAGATTCCTTTATCTGAAACCGGCCCATGGACGTCTCCGCCAG
>VBLN01000322.1:3164-5808 GCA_005878685.1 Deltaproteobacteria bacterium
AGAATATCCCCGGACTGCATCAAGGCTATCTTATCGGCGATGGCCATGGCTTCGACCTGGTCATGCGTGACATACAGAACCGTGGAGCCGAGATGCTTGGCCAACTCAAGAATCTTGACCCTCACCTCTTCCCTTAGACGCGCGTCCAAATTGCTCAGGGGTTCATCCATTAGGAGAACTCGGGGATTCACCGCGATGGCCCGGGCTAGGGCGACACGCTGCTGCTGGCCGCCGCTCAGGAGAGTCGCGGAGCGATCCGAAAACTCCTCCAGCTGAACCAGCCGAAGCGCTTCCCGCGCCCTGCTTTTGACCTCCTTGTGAGGGACGCGATGGGCCCCTTCGGCCAGAGGCAAAGCTACGTTCTCGTAAACAGTAAGATGGGGCCAGACGGCGTAGGACTGAAAGACCATTCCAAGCCTGCGCTCTTGGGAAGGGATCCATGTCGGCGGTGTGTCGCAGGAGACCACCCTTCCGGCGATGCGGATCTCGCCGCGATCGGGGGACTCTAATCCTGCGACACATCTAAGAAGAGTCGTTTTCCCGGAGCCGCTTGGGCCGACGATGACGAAGAACTCCCCTTCCGCGACCTGGAGCTCCAAGCCCTTCAGCGCTGATACCTTACCCTCGCTGACAGTAAATTGCTTGGTAAGGCCGCGAATGGAGATCATGGGGTTACCGTAAGTAGCATGCAGTAAGCAGGAGGCAGGACAATCGCGCCTCTTCTTGCTGCTTACCGCCTACTGCAGTCTGCCGGCTGGTTCTACGTGTACTTGACTCCAGGCAGCGGATTGGACGCGGCCTCCTCGAGGGTCTTGGCCCGACTCCACTGCTCCGACGGTCGGCTTTTGCCGTCCGGGCCGATCTGATCCATTGAGGCATAGAGCTCGACGTTGAAACCATCGGGATCTTTAAACTCAACACCCGGATTGCCTCCGGGACCGCGTCGTCCCTCGTAGACGATCGGCACTCCTTTGGCGCGGAGAAAGTCCCGAATCTTGAACAGCTCCGAGACGGTGCTCACCTCCAAGGCGCAATGGTGAAACCCGGGACGACCCTCTTTGGGTAGTTCATCAGGTGTTTTGGCCTGCACGAGAGCGACGGTATGATGATCCGACCCATAGCGGAGAAAGACCATGCCTTGCTCATTGCGGTCGGATACTTGGAAGCCCATGATCTCGGTCCAAAACTTTACGGTTCGCTCGATGTCACTGACAGTCAAGACGACGTGACCGAGCTTCTTTACCTTTACCGGCGTTGTCATATTCCCTCCTTCTTCGTTCTGGATTTTTCTCAATAGATATCAAACATTCTCTGGATCTCGTCCGGGTTCGTGGTTTTCGTAAGCGCCAGCGCCAAAAGCAGACGCGCCTTCCAGGGCTGCAGATTATCAGAGGCCACAAAACCGCGGCGCGTGAGCCCCGGGCTGCGCACGACGCGTCCTGAGCCGACCCGGCTGCTCTGGCATACAATTACACCCTTCTTGGCCGCCCGATCAAATGCCTCGTCCTCCGCCGGGGTCGGCCTGCCTGCCCCCGTCCCGGCGCTAATAATCCCCTTCGCCCCTGCCGCGACTGCAGCGTCGATCATTGTACCATCGGCGCCGACATATGAAACAACCACGTCGACTCGCGGCAAAGACTGCAGGTTTCTCACGCTGAACTCCGTCTCCAGTGTATGCCTTTTGGCCGTCCTATGGTAGTACGCGACCTTCCCATCCGCATCCGCATAGCCCAAGGGACCCAAGTCCCGTCCTTTAAAGGTTTCAACTCGGTATGTGGCGGTCTTGGTCACATCACGGCCACCGTGGATGGTGTCGTTCATCACAACCAACGTGCCTCGGCCGCTCGACGCGGGGTCCGCTGCTACACGAACGGCGTTGAGCAGATTCAGATATCCGTCCGCGCTGATCGCCGAGGAGGGACGCATCGACCCCACCAGCACCACAGCCTTATCCGTCTTGAGGGTAAGGTTCAGAAAATAGGCCGTCTCTTCGATAGTATTGGTCCCGTGGGTAATGACAACGCCATCGGCCCGGTCCTGATCGAAGATCAAATGAATGGTTCGGACCAAGTCCAGCCAATCCTTGTCCACAAGCGCATGACTCGGTAGTCTACGGAAAGGGAATTCCTCGACAGCAGCTATCGACTTATTCTCCCGTGTTAAGCCGCTTTCCTGCTTCGATGTACCAAGCGAGATCCAGCCGGTCCTTGCCCACCGAATCGATGGTCCCCCCTGTGATAATCAACGCGACTCTGCATAATTCACCCATCAGTCTCTCAACCTCCTATCGGTTTCAGTTTTATTATCTCAAGGGAGGGGCAATGTCCAACCTGACAGACCGCTGAAAAAGGCCCATCGTTAAAGTTAAACTCCGTGCTCGTGATCGTGGCTCGTGCTCGGGCCAGAAAAACACGAACACGGGCACGAAACTTGGGAGGGCCCCTTCGAAGTTACACGAACACGATGTCGGGCCAGCACCTGGGACCTTTTTGACCGGTCTAAAAAAAGTTTCATTCAATAGCACTGTCAGCTCCTTATTCACCTGCGGGTCATCCTGCCAGCCACCAGTCCTAATGCAATCACAGCTAGGAAAAAGAGCAATGCCGGAAGAATGGCTCTCGAAGACGGCTCCACTGCGGTCACT
>VBLN01000323.1 GCA_005878685.1 Deltaproteobacteria bacterium
ACGACCTCTTGCGCCCCAAGTGGAAGGGCAAGATCGCCATCCTGGATCCACGCACGCCCGGTTCGGGGGACTCCACATGGGCCTTTCTCTGGGCGATCAAAGGGGAGGACTATCTGAGGAAGCTGGTCGGGCAGGATCTCATCGTTGGCAGAAATCAGCGCCAGCTTGCAGAATCTGTTGCCAAGGGGAAGGCGGCTCTCTCCATTGGCCTTTCCTACTATGTTTTCCAGCCGTTCATCAAAGCGGGGCTGCCGCTAAAATCTGTTCAGGCGCCAAAGGAGGGCTCCTATGCTAGCTCCGGAAGCGGCAACCTAGTGATCTTAAAGAACGCCCCTCATCCCGCAGCCACCAAGGTTTTTGTCAATTGGCTCCTCTCGAAGGAGGGGCAGGAGATCTTCACCAAGACTATGGGTCAGGCGACGCGGCGGCTCGATGTGGATACCAGCTGGACCGCGGAGTTCGGCCATAGTTCGGTAAAAAATCTGATCACGCCTGAGCGTTTCTACGAGTTGGAAAACCAGTCCGAAGACAAAGTCGAGAAGGTGCGTAAACCAGCCGCGGCGCTGGCAAGTAAGCTCCTCGATTAGAGAAGGGTGTCAGGAAAAGCTCATGGAGCGAGAGACTAACTATGAAGGGTGGATTCGGCAGCAGGGAATCCCCATTGCTGATGGCTACGGAATTCAGGATGTTAGAGAGATCCCTCGCAGGCCCTGGCGCGTACAGGCGGTAAAGGCGCGTTTATCCAACTCAAGGGGCTGGAGGGATTCACTGGAATGTACGTAGGTGAAATTCATCCTGAGGGCGCCTTAAATCCGGAAAGGCACCTCTATGAGGAGCTGATTTATATCCTGCAAGGTATGGGTTCAACGGAAGTTTGGTCACGAGCGAAAGCGCAAAAGATTCACTTTGAATGGCAGGCGGGCAGCTTGTTCGCGATCCCGCTCAACGCTTGGCACCGGCTGGTTAATGGCAGCCGGGAGCCGGTGGTTTATTTAGCGGTGACTAGCGCGCCGCTGATCATGGACCTTCTTCATGACCCCGATTTCATCTTCGGCTGCGATTACATGTTTCACCAAAGATTCGACGGCCGTCCCGACTATTTCGTCATGGGATCCTTGCGGGAGGAGCGAGTTCGATTTACAGTCTGGGAATCAAATTTCATTGCCGATGTGAGGCGCGCTTATTTGGATCCGGCTGAGAGGAAGGGCTCGGGACTTATGCTGACCTCCCTCGAGATGGGAGGCAGCACATTGGTGGGGCACATCGCGGAATGGCCAGTCGGCCGCTATCACAAGGCTCACCATCATCAAGGAGGTGCGGTGTTGCTGATCCTACGTTCGAAAGGTTACACCTTGATGTGGCCCAAAGAGGCAGGGACGAGAGCTTACATGGAGGAGCGTGGCGACCAGGTCGTGAAGGTGGACTGGCAGGAGGGAAGCGTTTTCAGCCCTCCTACGGGATGGTATCATCAGCACTTTAATACGGGTGAGGAGCCGGCGCGGCAATTGGCGTTTCGATACAGCGGACAGTCTGGAAAATATCTGCTGGGCGTGGTTAAGGCGTTGATTCGAGAGGGAGTCGATGCAAGCACGAAAGAGGCCGGGACCTTGATCGAATATGAAGACGAAGATCCCCGGATCCGGCGCGATTGTGAGGCGGAGCTGAACCAGCAGGGTATCTCGCTGCAGATGGCCAGCGTAAATTACAGAGGACTTTAGACCACAGACTGACGGCAGATCGGAGAGACTATGAGCTACAAAGACTTAAGAGATTGGCTTGGGCAGGTAGATGAAATGGGCGAGCTTGCGCGCGTCCCCGGCGCGGACTGGGAGTTGGAGATCGGCGCACTGACAGAAGTAGCGGCTCGCGGTCCTACAGCCCCGGCGATCTTATTCGATCACATCAAAGATTATCCTGCCGGCTATCGCGTGCTGGTTGGAATGATCGAGTCGCTCAAGCGAGCAGCGTTGACGACCAATCTTCCCGTCGAGGTGCGGCGCAACGAATTCATTGCGATGTGGAAGGAGCGTCTGAACAACCCGAAGCTGATCCCGCCGCAGTATGTCGATGGTGGACCCGTTTTGGAGAACGTTTTTACCGGCAAGCAGATCGACCTGCTCAAGTTTCCAGTCCCCAAGTGGCACGATCAGGACGGCGGCAGATATATAGGAACAGCGCATATCGTGATCACGCAGGATCCGGACGAAGGCTGGGTCAATATGGGAGTCTATCGCGTCATGATCCACGATCGCGACCAGCTTGCGGTTTATATCTCGCCCGGCAAGCACGGCCGCATCCACAGGCAAAAAGCGTTCGACAAGAAGCAGCCGCTAAAAGTAGCCATCTCCTTCGGTCAAGACCCTCTGCTCTTCCTGATGGGTTCTCGTGCCGTCACCTGGGGCGTGCAGGAATTGGATTACGCCGGCGGAATCAAGGGAGAGTCCATAGAGGTCATAAGAGGAGAGTTTACCGGACTACCCATTCCCGCTGCGGCGGAGATCGCGGTGGAAGGGGAGATCATGCCGGATGAGACCAAAGAAGAGGGCCCGTTTGGAGAGTGGACAGGCTATTACGCGAGCGGGGAGAGAAAAGAGCCGGTCATGAGAGTAAAGAGTCTCATGCACCGTAACGATCCGATTCTCACCGGCTCGCCTCCTTTTCGGCCGCAGGCAGGGGCTGACAATTGTTCGTCGCTGATCCGTGCGGCCTTCATCTGGGACTCTCTGGAAA
>VBLN01000326.1:0-1830 GCA_005878685.1 Deltaproteobacteria bacterium
CAGCTGACAAGAGGAAAATCGTGATTCGTGTTCGTGGCTCGTGATCGGGATAGTTCTCTACTTCTCCTGCCGCTCCCGGCGCTTGATGACGTCGTCGAGCTTCTTACGCTCCCCTTCGGAGATCTTCTCCTTTGACTGCTTCGGAGCCTGCTGAGGTGCAGGTCGTCTTACTCCGAAACCGCTAAGCTTCTCGATGTCGCTCCAGAAGAGCCAGACCAAAAAGGCAGCAGCCCAGGTCGTAAAGACGAAAAACAGCGCCAGCAGAAAAACTTTGAAGCCGCCTTTCTTTTTTCTCCTCGCCTTCGTCGCCACTTTGGTTGCTGGGGGGATCTCCTAGTCTAGTATTGCGGCTTGAAGTCGAAGTAGTGGGTCGCGTTGATGACGCGGATGGTGCGGCTCTTCGAGCGCATGACGACGGACTGACTGGTCGCGCCGCCGGCGAAGAAGTGGATCCCTTCCAAGTAGTCTCCGTCGGTCACGCCGGTAGCGGCAAACATCACTTCCCCTCTGGCTAGCTCCTCGATGGAGAGTTTCTTTTTGATGTCCTTAATTCCCATCGCCTGAGCCCGGTCGATCTCCTCCTGGTTCCTGGGTTTCAATCGTCCCTGCATGTCGCCTCCCACACAGCGCAGCGCCGCGGCCGCCAACACGCCTTCGGGCGCGCCGCCGATCCCCAGTAGAATATCAATTCCGGTCTCGGGCTTGGTCGTGGCGATCGCCGCCGAGACATCGCCGTCGCTGATAAGTGTGATCCGCGCGCCGGTCTGCCGGACTTCCTTGATCAGCGCTTCGTGCCTGGGGCGATAGAGGATGATCGCGGTCAAATCCTCCACCCTCACGCCCTTGGCTTTAGCGAGCGCCTTGAGGTTTTCCGTCGGACTCTTGTCGAGATCGACGACACCTTTTCCTGCGGGGCCTACAGCGATCTTATCCATGTAGGTATCCGGGGCGTGCAGAAACTGGCCTCGCTCCGCTATGGCTATGACGGATAAGGCGTTAGGGGCTCCGTTGGCACAGATGGTTGTCCCCTCCAACGGATCCAGGGCGATGTCGACTTCGGGGCCTTCACCCGAGCCTACTTTTTCCCCGATGTACAGCATCGGCGCCTCGTCTCGCTCCCCTTCTCCGATGACGACCGTGCCGTCTATGGAGACTCCGTTGAAGGCGCGGCGCATCGCGTCTACCGCAGCCTGGTCCGCCGCCTTCTCATCTCCCCTTCCCATCAGGCGCGCGCACGAGAGCGCGGCCGCTTCCGTAACTCTGGCAACTTCTAATGCGAGGTTTCGATCCATGGTCTCCTCCCTTCTATGAGCGCCTCAATGAGCTGAAAGGCATTTTTTACGACCACGCCGGTCTTCTTCCCGTCGCTTTCATTGTACCCGAGCTGCTTGGAGTTCTCCTTTTCGCTTGAGGAAAAAAGCACAAAGGGGACAGGGTCGGCGACGTGAGTCTTCAACGCAATCGGAGTGGGGTGATCGGGAAGGAGAAGGAGCTTCCATTCGGGCCAACGGTCCATGCCCCGAAGCAAGGTCCCGACAACCTTGGCGTCGAAATCTTCTATGGCCTGGATCTTTTTCGCCACATCTCCCATATGGCCGGCTTCGTCCGGCGCCTCGACGTGGATAAAAACAAAGTCTTTTTGTTCCAAGGCCCGCAACCCATACTCTCCTTTGCCTCTGTAATTGGTATCGAGATAGCCGGTAATGCCCGGAACTCGGATTCGCTCCAGCCCCGCATAAACCCCAAGGCCGTTGATAATATCGACCGCAGCAATCACGCCGCCATCGATTCCAAATCGTTCTTTTAAAGTCGGCATCTTCGGCGCTCTCC
>VBLN01000326.1:1892-4477 GCA_005878685.1 Deltaproteobacteria bacterium
GTTGATTGGATGATCAGCCAAAAGCGTCGCCGAGGCTTGCATCAGACCGCGAAGCTTGTCCGCTCCTTTCCCCTCGGGGAGATGAGTCGCCACGTTCTGATCCGTGATGTCGTGGGGCGGAGTGGTCTGCATCCCTTCCATGCCGCCGCGCCAGACCATCAGATTTCGATAACTCACTCCGGGATGAAATTCTATCCCGTTCCCTCCCAGATGACGATTCAAGTCCCTCACGATCTCCGCCGCTTCCTCGCTAGAGATGTGGCCGGCGGTAAAGTCCTCCATCACGGAGCCGTCTCCCGTCGTTTTTAGGGTCACCAGGTTGCAGCGGAAGGCGATATCCTCCGGCCGCAAATCCACGCCCATGCTCGCTGCCTCAAGCGGAGAGCGGCCCGTGTGATAGCGCGCAGGATCATAGCCGAGAATGCTCATGTTGCCCACGTCGCTTCCGGGAGGGAAGCCTTCAGGGATGGTATGCGCGAGACCGAAGACGCCATGAGAAGCGAGCCAATCCATATTCGGTGTCGCCGCCACTTCCAGGGGCGTCTTTCCACCCAGCTGATCCAGGGGATAGTCCGCCATCCCGTCTCCTTGGAGGATGACGTATTTCACTTTTTTTCTTCCTCGTTGAACAGCGCCTCCAGCAACTCAAGCTTCGGAGCGATGCGGGTCGGCTGCGTGGAATGGCGAATCGCCGTGTCGGGATCTTTTAGCCCGTGACCCGTCAGCGTGCAGACCACGACATCTCCTTTGCGGAACACCCGCTCCTTCTGCTTCCTGATCACCCCGGCGACCGAGATGGCGGAGGCCGGTTCGGCTAGAATCCCCTCGGAGCCGGCCAGCAGCTTGTACGCAGCGATGATCTCCTCATCGCTCACCATCTCAATGGCTCCTTTAGATTCATCGCGCGCGGCCAATGCGCTCTTCCAGCTCGCCGGATTGCCGATTCTGATCGCGCTGGCAATGGTCTGGGGATCCTCGACGATCTTTCCCAGCACAATGGGCGCGGCCCCGGCCGCTTGAAAGCCCATCATCTGCGGCAAAGAGGTGGTCAGACCGATCTCAAGGTATTCATTATATCCCTTCCAATAAGCCGTTATATTTCCAGCGTTTCCTACGGGCAGAAAGTGATAGTCAGGCGCCTTGCCCAGGGAATCGCAAATCTCAAAGGCGGCGGTCTTCTGCCCCTCGATCCGGTTCGGGTTCAGGGAGTTGACCAACGTGATCGGAAAGCGCCGCGCGGCCTCTTTGACCAGGCCTAAGGCGCTATCGAAGTTTCCCTCGACTTCGATAACCCTGGCTCCGTGAATCATCGCTTGTGAGAGCTTTCCCAAAGAGACGCTGCCTTGAGGGATGAGAACGTAGGCCTGAAGCCCAGCCCGCGCCGCATAGGCCGCTGCCGAGGCAGAGGTGTTTCCGGTCGAGGCGCAGATGACGGCGCGGCTTCCCTCTTCCACTGCTTTGCTGATCGCTACGGTCATCCCTCGATCCTTGAAGGAGCAAGTCGGGTTCAGCCCTTCGAGCTTGAGATAGAGTCGAACATCAGGATTGATGGCGCGCTCCAGGTTGCCGCAGCGCACCAGCGGAGTGTTGCCCTCAAGCAGAGTGACAACGCTCTCCTGTTTTTTAACCGGCAGGAGATCCCAGTAATAGCGGATCACCCCGGGCCAGAGCGGTGGAGCGGTTTTGCTCGCGGCGGGAACGGGTCCGGCGATCTTCCGCTGCGCGGCTTTTAATTTCTGCTCCATATCGGAAACCAAACCGGATTCACGAGGATATAGTCTTTTCGGCCGATGATTTTCAGCGCATCCTTGATCTGGCCCACGGTAGCCTGCTCCAGTGTAATGACGAAAGGCAATATGTTTTCAAGCTTCTCGGCAAGGCCATAACTTTTCGCCAACGCCTGCAATTCATCCTGGGAATGAGTCAATTGCCAAATCTCAGAGATATTGATTCCAGCCTGACCAAACGCCCGCCCGATGTCGCCGACGATTCCCGCCCGGTCTTTAACCACGCAGCGGACGTAGAAACAGCCGCCGATCTGATCTTCCGGCTGCACGCTGACGCTTCGGGTCGCAACCAGGCTGGAACGGCCGGCCAGATGGCGCGGCCGGCCGCGCGCGAGCTCGCAGACATCGCCCAGGATGGCGATGGCCGTCGGCCCGCCTCCGGCTCCCGGACCCGCGAAGACATAGTTCCAATCTTCTCCGGCAAGCTGTCCGTCAGCGCCGTTACCGCCGCTGCGCTTTCCCTTAAAGAAGATCGCGTTGGTGGCACCGTCAATCGCTGAAAGGAAATGGCCGTGAGGCACGAGCAGCGGCGATACGAATGCCTGGATAGCAGCTCCGTTCTCTCGCGCCACGGCTACGTGCTTTATGGTGCCGGCTCCCTTCCGATCCGCATAGAGAAAGTCTATCGCGTGAATCTCTTCGATGCCCTTACACAAAATAGCACCCGGCTTCACCCGAAGACCGAACGTCACTGCCGCCAGCAGAATCAACTTCGCCTCGGCGTCCGAGCCGCTGGTGTCTGATTTCGGATTCGCTTCCGCGTAGCCCAGCCGTTGCGCCTCTCGCAGCGCCTCTTCA
>VBLN01000327.1:0-5253 GCA_005878685.1 Deltaproteobacteria bacterium
AGGCGGAGAAGTTTATGGCCCGCCATCCTCTCCGGAATTGTTGCGGCTGAGAAACGGTCTCCTTGCTGCGCCGAATCGTATCGCAACGGTGACGACTGCATTGCTCAAGTGGGAAGAGTTTGACGTGGTGTGGGTTACGGCGAGCGCGGCGCATCTCGCCGGGCATCGGTTCCTCCAGATGTCTCAGGTATCGGGAGCAATCGATCTCGTTCAGTATCCTGAATTGGACACGACCGTGGCCGATATCTACCGCGCGACGGACGAGGCCATGCACAAAATCCTGGTGGCTCTCCCCGCTGACGCCGATATTCTTGTCGTGTCGCCCGCGGGCATGGGCCAGAATTCAAGTCGATCGCATTTGCTCCCCAAGATGATCAAGGCTGTATTGGCTCGAGGATCAGGACGGACGGTCGCACCGGGTGCCATACGGGTGATGCCTGGGTTCTTTTGGTCCCTGGTCGCTCGCGGGTGAAGGCGCCTCAGAAAAATCGCTGACATGCAGGGATTGACCGGTCAGCCATTATTGGAAAGTCGATGAATCAAGTCAGGACGACAAAGGGATAAGGAGCGTTATGATCGCGGTTCTGCAATTCGATGGCGTGAGCCTTCCTCATCTTCATCAATTTCTGGAGCAAGGCCATCTCCCGGGCTTTGCCCGGCTTCGTGGACGCGGCGATTGGTACTCGCTCGAAACTCCTGTGGTGAGTTGGGAAGGAGCGACGTATTTTACGTTGTACAGCGGGAGGACGCTCACCGAGCATGGTCTCTATTTCCCATTTATGTGGTCGGCAGCAGAACAACGTGTCCGTCCCCAAGACTACTACCCGGCTCCTGAACCAATTTGGGATAGAATTGGGAAGTTTGGGTATCGTTCGCTCGTCATAGATCCATACGAGGGCAGGGAACCGAAGTCCATCAAGGGAAAGGCGCTCGGTGGGTGGCAGTTTAAACACAAAGTTACTCTTCATAGGTGGTCTGTCCCCAGAAGTCTTGATCGTCAACTCGAGCGTCGGTTCGGACGACCTTCCTTGGTGGAAGAAGTGTACGGCCGCCCCTCCGCTTCGCACCTCTTCAAAATGCGTAATCGACTGCTTGGCGCCCCCAAGCGTGCCGCTGAAGTCGCCGCGACACTGCTCTCAGAGGAGAGCTTCGACTTAGTTTGGATCACTTTGAGTTCCAGTCACATAGCGGGACACTGGTTTCTGGATCCCTCCAGGCTTCCGCAGGATCAGTTCGACGCGAGAATGAAAACCGACTTAGACGCTACGCTATGCGATGCCTACGCCGCCGTGGATGAGGCTCTTGCTCGCATTCTCAATATACTTCCATCGGGGACTGATATCATTGTGCTTTCGCCCAGCGGGATGGGGCCTAGTGGGACCCGCACTCACCTGTTGCCTGGAATGCTCCAGGCGGTCCTGTCCGACAAAACTATCAAAAGGAACACGACAAAGGCGGCCGGTAACTTTCTGTGGCGCCTACGGGGGGCGCTTTCAGCGGATTTTCGGGCCTGGATCGCTCGCGTGCTGCCTGATCGCATAACACTGGGTATCACGGCTCGCTTAGAGACCCGTGGCGTCGATTGGACAAAGACTCGCGCGTTCATGATTCCAAGTGGCGACTGTGGATACATTCGCCTTAATTTAATGGGTCGGGAGCGAGACGGAATCGTGAGTCCTGAAAAGGCTGGGATGTTATTGGATCAAATTGCGTCGGGACTTCGCACCTTCCGCGATCCTGATGGCGAGCTTGCCGTCAAAAACATTGAATTTGTCTCAAATTCTCTGGGTTGCGAAACGCTCCTTCACCCGTTCCCAGACCTTATTGTGCATTGGAGCGAGCGCTTGCCGATGCACTTAGCGGGGGTGAGTTCACCGCGATTCGGAGAGGTCCCGTCCCCTGGGTGGGGTAGTGGGCGAACCGGTGAACACTGCGACGGTGCATGGGCTCTTATTGTACCCGGTTCCTCAAAGCTGAAGACGCCTACAAAGCCGCCACACATCTTGGACATTGCCCCCACTATTTCTTCCGTCCTCGGAGTTGATACTGACCGCCTGACTGGTCAGCCTTTGCTTGAGCGGGACTCTCACCCTGCAGGAAGTTCATAAGGCTTTTCCCTAGCAGAGTGAAGCATCTTTCATCCAAGGCAAGTAGGTGTGAATGATCGCGATCTTGCAGTTTGACGCGGCAAGCCTAGCACACCTTGAGAAGTTGCTTGCGGAGGGACATCTACCGACTCTTGCAACCCTTCGGGGTCGCGGCGCCTGGTATGAGCTGGAGAACTCCGGCGGTGTACTTTGAGGGTGCCGTAGCGTACTCGATGTATACGGGCAAGGCGCTCGGTGAGCATGGTTTGTACTACCCATGGCTATGGTCTGCTGCCGAGCAACGGGTCCGGTTCTTCGATGATTTCCCGGCACCTGAGGCGGTGTGGGAACGAATCGGGCGTACCGGACGGCGGTCCCTCATAATTGATCCCTATGAAATGAGGCCGCCTCAGATGATGCACGGGATTTTTCTAAGTGGCTGGCAGTTTAAGAACAGAGTCGTGTTGCGGACCCGCTTTCTACCTAGCCAGATGGAGCGTTGGCTCGTGCGTGAGTTGGGTCGCCCGCCAGCGGGAGAAGAAGTGTATGGGCGCCCCGCAGCTCCGGAGCTCCTGCGCTTGAGGAATAGCTTACTGGCCGCTCCCCATCGCGGGGCTGACGTGGTAGAAGCGATTCTTAAGCGGGAAGACTTCGACCTAGTCTGGATTAGCTTGAGTGCTGCCCATCTTGGAGGGCACCGGTTCTTTGATATCTCTAGATTCTCCGAGGAGATCAACCTCGAAAGGCATAGTGAGCTCGGGACAGCGTTAAAGGACATTTATCAATCAGTCGACGAGGCTTTAGGTCGCATCATAGGTGTGCTTCCGAATGAGACGGACGTCATCGTGCTTTCACCGTCTGGCATGGGACCGAATACAAGTCGCTCTCATTTCCTGCCGGCAATGCTTGAGGCAGTTCTGGCTAATGGTCGCACGGCACCGAAGCAAAGACGCGCGCCTGCCAGCAGCTCGCTGTGGCGTATTCGCGCAGCCATCCCGACGGGCCTAAGATCCTGGATCGCCCGAGCGATGCCAGACCGTTGGGCCCTCGAGCTAGCGGCTCGTTTGGAGTTGCGCGATGTGAATTGGGCCGGCACCAAGGGATTTATGATGCCCAACGATGATGCGGGGTACGTACGCCTCAATTTATGTGGCCGGGAACGGGACGGAATTGTTGATCCGGAAAAGGCAGATGCTCTCTTGGAGAAAATTACTATGGGACTCCAGACCTTCCGCGACGCCAATGGGAATCCTACGATTCGAAAGATCCATCGCGTATCAGAAATTGGATTTCATGGTCCCTGCGTCGATCAGTTGCCCGATCTGATCGTCCATTGGAGCGATCGGGTTGTTACGCCTCTAGCAGGCGTCAGTTCTCTTCAATTCGGAGAGGTTTCTTCACCGGGATGGGGAACGGGGCGAACGGGATGTCATACTGGTGATGCGTGGGCGCTTCTTTTGCCGGGCTCGTCCAAACTGAGAACTCCAACCAAGCCCCCACACATCGTGGACATTGCACCCACTATTTGTTCCGTCCTCGGAGTTGATACGGACGGCCTCGCGGGTCAATCGTTGCTTGAGCCGGGTGCAGCAATCCAATAAATGGAAAGAGTTAGTGCTTGGTGCGGAGTTCCAGCTCAACCGAGGACCTAGTAGTGAGTTGTGATAAAAACGGTAGGTTTACAGAAGAATCATGCCCTAGGCGACGTCTCGTGACGCACAAAAAAATACGAGACCAAGAAGTCCACGCGGTCAATGAAGGGTCTAGAGCGCTAGAGCCTAAGCCAGAGCCTCGGTCTACTCTTACACGTGTGCTCTTAATCGGCGGCCTCGCACTCTTCGCCATCCTCGTTTGGAAAAGCGGCCCGGACTTGATCGGAGGTCTTCTCTTGAGGGTAGGATGGGCCCTACCCTTGGTGTTTTTACCGCATGCCTTAGTCACTGCCTTGGAAGCGTCTGGATGGTGGTTCGCCTTTCCTCAGATTGGGTGTCCGATTAAGTTAATCGCGCTCCTGCGGTTCAGTGTTGCGGCCAAGGCAATTCAGCTTGTGACTCCGTCAATCTCGCAAGCGGGAGAGTTGCTAAAGATTCATCTTCTTCGCGTTTCTGGTGTGAGCGCGGATGTCAGCATCGCATCCGTTGTCGCCGCTAAAACAACTATCACCCTTGCAGAACTTCTATTCATAGGTATAGGGCTGGCGGCGGTCCTTAGCTATGTCACTATTGAACCGCTCCTGGTCATGTCACTGAGCATTGGAATTCTCGTGATGTGCCTCGCTGTCGTTGGCCTACTGATTTGGCAGCGAATCGGTCTCTTCCGTCCTCTTGTCTGGGCAAGCAGGCGCCTTGGTCTTTTGACAACATTCCTAGATCGGCACGAAGAGTCCCTGTCTTCCACCGATCGTATGCTAAGGGAGTATCTAGACGAACGAAAGCGTTTCTATTTGTCGTGGCTTGGATATTTCTTGGGCTGGGTAGCCGGAGCAGTAGAAGCTTGGCTATTCCTGAGCATTCTCGGTCTGCCAAATGACCCTCTGTCCGCACTTCTTGTTCAGGCCTGGTTAGTCCTTGTTACCCGACTTACAGCTTTTGTGCCGGCAAATTTGGGAACTCATGAGGCTGGCACGGTCATGATTTTTTCCTTTCTGGGACTTACCGCGCACAGCGCAATCGCGTTTGCCTTACTTCGACGCGTACGGCAAATTGTCTGGATTGCTTTAGGTCTCGCTATCTTAGCTAAAGTTCCTCGTGCACAATATTCGCGACTACTTGGCAAATCTTTCTAGATCGGGCTTTGCAGGACAAATGGAAAGCGACATCAATGCCCGTGGAACAATATCGAGGAATCCAAATGGGGCGATCGCATCCTTTTTTTTCGGTCATAGTCCCTACCTATGAGCGCGCCGGACAGTTGTCTGTATGTTTACACGCACTGGCATGTCAGAGCTATCCACGCGATCACTTCGAGGTGCTTGTCGTGAATGATGGCAGTGAGGCGCCGCCGGAGGCTGTGGTAGATTGCTTCCGGGACAAAATCGACGTGACACTGCTCACGCAACCGCACGCCGGACCGGCCGCGGCGCGAAACAACGGGGCCGAGAGGGCAAGGGGGGAATTCCTGGCTTTCACCGATGACGACTGCCGGCCCGCCCCCAACTGGCTGAAGG
>VBLN01000327.1:5275-5794 GCA_005878685.1 Deltaproteobacteria bacterium
ACAAGCACGCGCCCATAGGGGTCCAGGATATATCAGGCACCCGTATGGTTTTACCTCAATCTGCTGCGTTATCCGCTCTCGGGATCTCACGGGTAAAGGGGAGGATCGGGCTGGCAATGTTGGTATGGATATCGCAGGTTGCGACCGCGGCTGGATTTTTCTGGGAACGGGAAGCCGCGCGGAAAGAAAAATAAAGAACACAGCTAAATATTGTGAGAGGAAAAAGCCACTGCTAAAGCCTGCGCTGATCGATCCAGCTCAAATATGAGAAAACCCAAGAGCACAGAATGAAGTTGCACAATTATGATCGCTCCTCTGTTTTCTTCCACTTCTTGACATCAGAATGCCCCGTTAAGTCAGACTATGGAAAAGACGCATTATTATTGATCGGTCAAGTGGAGGTCCCAAGATGCCTCTTACCTCTTCATGGTGCCTGCCGCCAAAAAACCTAGCGCTAGCAGGTGAGGTCCATGTGTGGCGTGCTGGCCTAAACTTGAATGCGTCATACGTTCATAGCTT
>VBLN01000327.1:5835-10394 GCA_005878685.1 Deltaproteobacteria bacterium
CCCGAAGGATCGCGATCGCTTTATAGCTGCGCGCGGACTGCTCAGATTGATTCTTGCACGCTACCTGAACACGGAGCCCAGCCACTTGCGTTTTTCTTATAACCCCTATGGAAAGCCCGATTTCATAGATGAATCGGGCAGGAATGGACTCCGCTTCAACTTGTCCCACTCCCAAGGGATTGCGCTTTTTGCGATAACTCGTGGTCGAGAGATTGGCATAGATCTTGAATATATCCGTTCAGATCTGGCAGACAGTCAAGTGGCGGAGCGCTTCTTCTCGCATCGAGAGGTCCAAGCCCTTCGTGCACTTCCTAAGCATTCTCAGCCGGTTGCGTTCTTTAATTGTTGGACTCGCAAGGAGGCCTATATCAAGGCCAGAGGCAAGGGGATGACGCTTCCCTTGGACCAGTTCGACGTTTCTCTAGTTCCAGGCGAGCCTGCCGCCCTGCTGTACGTTAACGATGACCCCGAAGAATCTTCCCATTGGTCTCTACGGGATCTGGTCCCCGGTCCCGGATATGCGGCTGCTCTCGCCGTTGAGGGACATGACTGGGGGCTCAAATGTTGGCAGTGGCCGGGTGAGAGCTTGAGTCCCGCCGCGCGTTCGTAGAGTCTTTCCTGCCTCTAATTTCGAAATAAGAATTGGCCATTATGTCAGAGCTTACCAACTTTGACTCCCGCCACAGCGCGCTTGAACCGCAGGGGTCTTTGAAGGGTTCTTGCATAGCGCCTTCTTCGAGCGACCCAATAGAAACTGACGGAATTCTTCGCAGGGCGCCCACCAGATTCGATCTCTGCCAGGAGTCGAACTTGACGACGAATCAGCTAGCAGTCTGGATTGGACAAGCTTTGATTCCGGAAACACCTATTTATCATCTGGCAGTTGCTCTAAACATCTCCGGTGACATTGATCCCAAGCATTTTCAGAAAGCATTTCAGGTCCTACTCAATTCCAGCGATGCGCTGCGAACCGTCACAGAGGAAATAGACGGCATCCCCACTCAGCGAGTTCTCCCAGAACTCAAGTATCTATTGGATTTTGTGGATTTCTCCCATCTGCCCAAGAAGCAGCAAAAGGCCAAGAGCTGGATGGAGGAGCGCTGTCAGGTTCCCTTGAACTGGCAGAAACGACTGTTCGATTCCGCGCTTATTAAGTCATCCACAGGGAAATTTGTTTGGTACCTAAATGTCCATCACCTGATTTGCGATGGCTGGTCAATTGAGTTGATCTACCGTCAGATGGCTAATTTATATCAGCGTTCCCTGGAAGGAACTTTGCCGAAGGCTGTCCCCATCCTTTTGCCCTTTGCTGATTACCTCGCCCATGAACGCGCCCACCGGGAATCCCCTCGCCATCAGAAAGCAAAGACCTACTGGAAACAAAAGTTATCAGACATTGGACATCCCATTTCACAAGAAGGCTTAAGGCTGCAGCGGCCTCTCTAACTCCGGAGACCGAAGAGGCTTCGCTGTTGCAGATTTTCGCTGCGCTCGTTACAGTCTATCTACAATGCCTCAACGGCAATCAAAGCTATATCCTCGGCATTCCCTTCCACAACCGCCGATCCAAGGCCTTTAAGAAAACGATCGGATTCTTTTCTGAAATACTTCCTGTGCGAATCGCTGTTGACAACTATGATACGTTTCTTTCTCTCATGCGCAAGGTCAGGGAAGAAATCTTTAACGCGGCTCGTCACGGACAGCACTCGATCGCAAACCCCCACTTTAGGAAGGTCTACGAGGTAGTGGTGAACTATCACAGAAGTTGGTTCTGTGACTTCGCCGGGAAGCCTGCCTTTCCAGAGTGGATTCATAACGGGCACGGCGACGACGGTCTTGCGCTTCAGATCCACGATTTTGGCGCGTCAGGCAACCTAGTGCTGGATTTCGATCTGCATGAATCCATCTTCAACGAGCCGGAGTCCGAGCAGGCCGTTCGCCATTTCTTGCGCGTCCTGGAGGCTTTCGCGGCTGATCCGCATCAGCCCCTACGGGGTCTAACTCTCCTCTCGCCAGCAGAGGCCCAGCAGATTGTAGTCGAATGGAATCGTGGCGTGGTTGAATCGACGGATCAGCGTTGCGTGCATGAGATTTTTGAAGAGCAAGTTGCGATAAGGCCGAACGACATCGCTGTTGTCTTCGGGGACAAACAGCTCACATACCAGGAACTCAACCGACGCGCCAATAAGTTAGCCCACTTTTTGCGAGCACGGGGAGTTGGGCCGGAGACGCTTGTCGGTCTATACGTCGAGCGTTCGCTGGAGATGCTCGTCGGGCTATTAGGCATCCTTAAAGCCGGGGCAACTTATGTTCCCCTAGATCCCAAATACCCGGGCGGCTGGTTAAAATCGGTTCTGGATGATACCCGCGCCCCCGTCTTGTTGACCCAACAGAAGCTCCTAGCAAGTCTCCCCGATGGTCCTGAGATTATCTGCCTTGACTCGGCGCCCGAGGCTTACGCTTGCGAGAGCGAAGAGAATCTCAAACGAGAAGTCACCGGGGATCATCTCGCCTATGTGATTTACACATCCGGTTCGATGGGAGCCCCCAAAGGTGTCGAGATTCCGCATAAGGCCTTGATGAACTTTACAAGCTATGCCGGGCGCTCCTTCGGGCTCAAACCCGGTGACCGAGTCTTGCAGTTTGCGTCGATTAGCTTCGACGCAGCAGTGGAAGAGATATTCCCTTGCTTCATCCATGGCGCGACTTTGGTTTTGCGCACCGATTCCATGCTCGATTCGGTTCCGGTTTTTCTAAAGATATGCCAAGATTGGTGCATCACCGTACTCGATCTTCCGACCGCCTATTGGCATGAACTTACAGCGAGGCTTTTCTCAGAGAGTTTGGCATTGCCGGAGCAAATTCGGCTGATCATTATTGGCGGAGAAAGGGCGATCCCTGAGCGGCTGGCTCTATGGCAGGCCTGCGTTGCCAAGCGAATTCGACTCTTGAATACCTACGGGCCCACTGAAGCCACGGTCGCCGCAACGATGTGCGATTTGACGAACATTGCCGAAGACAGAGAATCCCAGGGTGAAGTTCCCATAGGCCGTCCGATTGCGAATGTGAAAACCTACGTGTTGGACCAAAATCTGAATCCCGTTCCAGTGGGAGTCCCAGGCGAATTATATATTGGCGGCGTAGGGCTTGCGCGCGGCTACCTTAACCGGTCTGAGCTGACGGCTGAGAAATTCCTGCCAAATCCTTTCAGCAAAAAGCCCCATGCTCGGCTGTACAAGACGGGAGATCTAGTAAGGTATCGATCCGATGGCAACCTTGAGTTTTTGAGGCGGATTGATCGCCAAGTCAAAGTCCGAGGGTTCCGCGTCGAACTCGAGGGGATCGAAGCCGTTTTGAGAAAGCACCCGTTGGTTCAAGAAGCGGTCGTTGTGCAAGACAGTCTCTCAACGCAAAAGCCGCTGGTCGCCTACTTGGTGCCCAAAGACAGCGCTGCTCTGAACATGGACGAACTCAGAGTCTACACGACAAAAAGATTACCGGAATACATGGTCCCGGCCATCCTTGTCGCACTCGATTCTCTGCCTTTGACCCCTAGCGGTAAAGTTGATCATCAGGCACTCTCCCCCCAGGTAAGCGCTCAAGCCGAGCCACCTAAGAGCTATGCACCCCCCAGGACGCTCACGGAAAAGCAAATCGCGGGCATTTGGTCTGATGTGCTCCAGCTCAAGTCCGTTAGCAGAGATGATCATTTCTTCGAGCTTGGAGGGCATTCTCTGCTTGCGATCCAGGTCATTTCCCGCATACGTAAAGAGTTCGAAGTCGATATTGCGTTGCGCGCCATCTTTGAGGCGCCAACCATCGCCGATCTGGCCCAACGCGTCGAAGAGGCTATAGGCACGGGCCTAAAGCCGAGCGAGATTGTTCCAAGCGCCCCGCCACCTGGTGCGACTCAAGCGCCTCTTTCTTTTTCGCAAACGCGTATCTGGTTCATGGACCAGCTTGCTCCAGAAAGCGCAGCCTATAATATCGCAGCCACCGTTCGGTTTACGTGAATCCTGCACAAAGAAGCATTGAAGCAAAGCCTAAACGAAGTAGTTCGACGCCACGAATCCTTGCGCACGACCTTCCGAAACACAGGAGGAGATCCGGTTCAGGTTGTGACTCAAGAGCTAGTCCTCGAGATGCCGGAGATCGATCTTCGCGGGGCTTCGGAAGCGTCGCGACTGGAGGAGGCAAAGCGACTATTGCAGCAGGAGGCCAGCCGACCCTTCGATCTCGAGCGCGGCCCTTTACTGCGCGTTCTCCTCTGTCAACTGGACGAGGCAGATCAGATACTGCTGCTGAACATGCACCATGCAATCTCCGATCAGTGGTCCCTAAGCATCATCGTGCGCGAAATTACGTCCCTTTATAATGGCTTCCGCAATGCCTCGCCTGCCTTGATGGAACCCTTGCCCGTGCAGTACTCGAATTTTGCCGTCTCACAGAGCAGATATCTGGCTAGCGAGCGCTGGAAGACGCAACTCTCTTATTGGAAGAAACAGCTTTCCGATCTCCAACCGTTGGACCTGCCAACAGATCATCTCCGCCCTTCCGTC
>VBLN01000328.1 GCA_005878685.1 Deltaproteobacteria bacterium
GCTCACAGCCACGGCTTTGACGTGGACCCTCCCGACCTGATCCCCGGAGTTGAGCAATCGCTTCGAGAAACTCAAGAGGCCGGTTTGAGCAACATTCTCATGACCACCGGTGGAAGGCGGTTTAAGCATCAAGCGATGGAGAGCAAAGGTCTGGGAGGATATTTCAGAGAAATCATCGATAGGGAGCAAACCTATTTCACCAAGGAGCAGGGTATTTACTATCTCTTCAGACGAGAGAAACTCAAAGAACTCCGTGTCATCCTTCTTTCTGGGACCGCTACGTACATCAAGGCTGGGAACAACCTTGAAAGTTTGATCTTGGGAGGGCGACCGACTATTCCTACAATGATGAGGAAACCCTGCACGCTGCCCAACCTAAACTGCTCATTCACAGTTTAGATGAGCTTCTACCGAGGCTTCGAGAACAGCGGTGGCTTCCAGAATCAACAGCAAGGGCTCAGTCCCCATTGTGGACCGGAAGCACTGATTCTTGACCCAAACGGATGCCTGCCGCTCCGGAGAGTACGTGCCGCGTCTGCGGTTTCATCCTGGCTTTAAGATTTGTTATGGCGTGAAGGCTTCGTTTAAGGAAGAAAAGGAGCCGCCGGGAGTAGGGCCACCGGAGAGAACATAAATCGTGCTGCCCACGAGCGCGGCACCCAAGCCATGGCGGGCCGTCGGCATCGCGGCCCAGCTCGTCCAATTGTTCGTGGCGGGATCATAAGACTCCGTCTGGTTGAATGTCCCAGAAGGGGACTCGCCCCCGAAGACAAAGATCCTTCCCCCAAGAACGGCGGCGGCAATGCCGCTCCGCGCTGTCGGCATCGACGCGCGCGGGCGCCATCCACCAGCGGTGGGATCATACTCCTCGTTCACAGCGAGATTCCGTCTGTAATTGCCGTCCATGCGGCCACCAATAGCATACAGCTTTCCATCTACGACCCCCACGGCCAGGTGATCTCTCACCGTAGGGAGAGAGACATGCTTGGTCCACCTATCCTTTAGGGGATCATACTCCTCGTTGGCGCCAGTGTTTTTTCCATCGCTGCCAACCCCGCCTACCGCATAAACCTTCCCGCCAATGATTCCCACTGCCAAAGCCCCTCGTGCCGTCGGCATCGACGCTCGAGAACGCCACCGATCTAAGGTCGGCTCATATTCATACACGGAATTCACCGGCCCCCAACTGGGGTCATAACCTCCTACAACGTAGATTTTTCCAGCGACGGCGGCTGCCGCGGTGTGGTGAAGCGCGCGCGGAAGGGACGCGCGGCGCTGCCAGCGGTCTCCAGCCGGATCATATTCTTCCACTAGTTCTCCACCCTGACCGAAGCCCCCAATCACATAAATCTTTCCTCCCGTTTCAGCCGCAGCCACCTCGGTCCGGGAAGAGAGCATCGGGTTACGGGTGGCCCACTTGCCGCCACTTTTAGCGGCGGCCGCTAAGACCACGCAAGCCAAACAGAGGAGAGCTAGACAGGGGATGATAGAACGCGTGAAGGTCATGGTGCCGATATCAGAATAGAACGATCGGAGTCGAAAAACAAAAAAGGGGAACCCTTCTCGTTCCCCTTTCAGCTACGTATGAAAAATCTTATGGCTAGTGCTTCGGCTCTATCCTCTTACCGTAGGTTACTTCCCCTTTATCTACCCTGAGAGAAAAGCCGCAGTCAGGGTTGGTACAAGCCCAGGCTTTGAAGGTTACAGAAGCCCCGTCCTGCCCGTAATCTGATAATGGAATCAAGGTTCCGTTGTTGCACTTCTGGCACTTAGGCAGTTCCATCTCCACTCCTCCTTTCAGCGCATCGAACACCACGCAACGCGTCCGAAAAAATGTTATAGAATCTCAGAGTTGAAATCAAGCTAGGATGGAATCTGGAGAGGGCTTTAGAGCGAAACTTTTTGAGAAAGAGGAGAGGGATAGCAGGGTCAATCAGCTATCCCTCTCGAAGGCAAGGTGGTTAAAAGACTACTTCGTTTTTGCTTCTTCCGCCTTTTCCTCTCCCTTCTTCTTTCCCTTGGTTTTTGCTTCCTCCTTCTTCTCCTCCCCTTTCTTCTTCGCCTTGGCTTTTGCCTTCCCCTTGCTCTTCTTAGCCTTCCCCTCTTCTTTGTACTCCTTCTCCATCTTCTCTGATTTTTCCAAAGCTGGACTGGCCGGAGTGGCTGGGGTTGCAGGGGCAGCAATGCTGACTCCGCTAAAGGCAAGCGTAATCAAGGCAACTAAAACTAGCTTTATCATTTTCTTCACAGACTCACCCCCTTTCTTCTCCTTAGACGTAGGAATCCGTTATTGCTTCAAAACTAACATAGAGAACCCCTGAGTATCAAGGAAGAAAATGCATAAGTGATTGATTTTACTCGTGGTGTGAATTATCAACGCAATTTCCATTTGGTTCGCCCCCAGAGTCGCCGCAGAGTAACGGAATCACCACTTAAACACAGTTCCATCCAACACTGAACCCTTCGCTCTCCGCACTCGTATGGAAGGCAAACCATCGCAAAATCTCATTGACACTTTCTGGGGCTAAGCGTATATTGAAATTCCGTGATGCGCTTTGCCGAAGAGCCATCGCGGCTTTTTATTTCTGGGCACAGGACAACGGATCCCAGCTCTCTAGCCTACTGCCGAGCGCCTGGGATCTGATTCCATGGCCGTCGTAGCCATCATCCCGGTCCGCTATGGTTCCACACGCTTTCCAGGAAAACCCTTAGCAAGGATCGGCGAGAAGCCGATGATCCAGCATGTCTATGAAAGCACGTCTAAGGCCGAAGGACTGGACCGCATCCTGGTGGCTACAGACGATCTCCGCATCTCGGAGGCGGTAAAAAAGTTTGGTGGCGAGGTTGTGCTGACCTCCAAGGATCATGCCAGCGGAACGGATCGTTCGGCGGAAGTAGCAAAGAAGATCAAAGCTGAATGGGTGGTCAATGTACAGGGAGATTTGCCGTTCGTTCGACCTCAAACAATCGCCCAGACCTTGCGGCCGCTCCATCGGGATCATTCTGTCTTGATGGGTACGGCCCGGACTCCGATCTATCAGAAAGAGGAATGGCTCAACCCCAATATCGTGAAGGTCGTCACCGATGCGAAGGGCTTTGCCCTCTATTTCTCTCGCGCGCCCATTCCTCACATCCGGGAGCACACAGCAGCTGCTCATTCCCGGGAACCGATGGCGAGCTTTCAAAAGGATGGAATCTGGGGATACCGCCATGTCGGGGTTTATGTTTATCGCCGCGATTTTCTTCTCAAGTTCTCTCGCCTTCGGCCAACGCCGCTCGAGCTGACCGAAGGATTGGAGCAACTTCGGGCCCTGGATCATGGGTACCGCATTCGTGTCATGGATGTTGATGAACCCTCGGTGGAGGTGGATACTCCCCAAGATTTGCAAAAGGCGGAAGACTATTTG
>VBLN01000335.1:0-3045 GCA_005878685.1 Deltaproteobacteria bacterium
TGAGACCCTGCGTAGGCGTTAAGTAGAGTATTATCGCAGATGATGTTGATCAGGCGCGGAATCCCCTTCGAATAGACGGCGATCTCCTGAACAGCATCAGGATGAAATAGCTCCTCGCCCTCATAGCCGACAGCTTGGAGACGAAAATCAATATAGGGACCCACTTCCTCATCCTTAAGGGGAGCCAGCCGGCATTGAAGGGCGACCCGCTGCTTAAGTTGGCGTAGGCTCGGTTGATCGAGTTTTGGCTTGAGCTCGGGTTGGCCCATCAGGACAATCTGGAGCAGCTTTTCCCTGTCGGTCTCCAGATTGGAGAGAAGTCTCAGGCCTTCGAGCGCCTCATCGCTCAGGTTCTGGGCTTCATCGATCAGTACAGAGACGATGTGGCCTCTTTTCAGCTGCTCGATCAAATAGTCGTTGAGCTCCTCAACCATCATCAATCTGTCTTTTCCGGCCGTCGCCAAGCCCAGGTCACCCAGTATGGCCCGGAGCAGCTCGTTGAAATTGACATGGGTGTTGAAAATAAAGACAGAATGGATGGTGCCCTCCGAGTTGCGCATCAGTTTACGCAACAGGGTGGTTTTTCCGGTTCCCACCTCGCCGGTAATGACTATGAAGCCCTTTCTGGCCTCGATCCCGTAGCGAAGATTAGCGTAGGCCTCCTGGTAAACCCGGTTGGTGTAAAAGAAACGCGGATCAGGGGTAACGCTAAAGGGTGATTCTAGAAATCCAAAGTAGCTATTGTACATGGATGCCTAGACCCTCTTAGCGGTAGCTGATGAAATCTCCAGATTGCCAAAGCAGGACGAACGGTCTACCTCTGGCATCGGCTTCATCTCGCACCCTTGACCGCGTTATAGGGAACCCAAAAATGACAGGAACTGTTTGCCCGTGAGTTCGAGCCGCGACTTTCCCGCTGACCGGGCCGGTTTGTTAGTACGCAAGGTCGATGCCATGGCACAAATTGGCGGCTTTTGGCAACTATTGGCATCAGAAAACGTCTTTAGCTGAAGGAAATTTCCAACATGCTCGCTCTAAGAACCTACAGAGTATTCCTTCTTTAGGGTGGACTAACAGACTCCTGTCTGTTTCACTTCGAAAGAGTTTGTTCTGTTGATTAGCACAGCTCGCATTGAGAGGTAGAGCACGATCCCGTTCAATAGGTGCCAGACAAAATGGGTGCCGAGCGGAAAGAAAGGGCAAATCGCTCGATCGATCGTGCGAAAGAACAGCGAGATGGTAAATATCCCTGTTGCGGCAAGGAGCAGGAACTGCCCACGTTTCTTTTGCCGGCAATGATGCAGCCCCAAACCGATAAGAACAATCAACGCTGGCGCATAGATCAGCGAGCCGTTAAGGACGCGGGAAAATTGCTGGGCGACTTGGATGGCAGCAAAAAGGCCGACCATCGAGCCGAGGGCGGTGCCGATCCCAAACCCCATGAGCCGGCGGCTATAGAGCCAAAGATAACAGAACTGGAAAAGCAGGATGGGAACGAGGTCCAGGAGTCTCGCCCATGCCGTCGCGAAGGTATGGTAAAGGGTGCTGCCGATGGCGATGGAGATCAGCAAGGCGATGAGCACCCGGATGCCGGTTGTTAGGGCATTGCAATCGCGGACAAGGACCCAGGCCCGCCAGGCGGCAATCAAAAAGGCAAGATTGGTGAGTGCGTTGAATGGCTCAGCAAGCAGCCCGGGATCAGTGCGTTCACAGTAGAAATCTATCATTCTTTTTTGTCCTATTTTGTCTTCGCTGATGTCTTGACCCTCTCATGGATTAATCTATAGAGTGGCAGGAAATGGCAAACGTCAATAGTGTACCGAAGTCGCTGCCTGAGATACTCCCGGTTTTTCCACTGACCGGCGTGCTGGTCTTCCCAGGGATGATCCTTCCTCTGCATATCTTTGAGTCGCGCTATCGTAACCTGGCCGAAGATGTCCTTAGCGCCGAGGGCGTTTTCGGCATGATCCAGCCGTTCGTCCCGCGGGAGGACAACCGGCCTCTGCCTGGGGCGGAGAAGGAGACTCCGGAACTCTACGGCGTGGGGTGCGCCGGATATATCGAGCGGTGGGAAAAGCTTTCTGACGGGCGTTATGTCCTTGAACTGAGAGGCATGAATCGCTTCCGCGCGGAAGCGGAGCTGCCGTTGCACCGCGGCTACCGAAGAGTCAAAGCGGACTACAGCGGCTTTGCCGACTTGCCTGTCGATAAGGACTGGCATTGCGATCGGGCCCACCTCATGAAATCTCTCGAGGAATACGCCCGCGGGCATGGCCTTCAATTGCGCCTAGACCAGGTCGAGCAGGTTTCCGATATCGAACTCGTCAACATCCTCGGGATGTCTCTGCCTTTTCATCCCTCGGAAAGGCAAGCGCTGCTCGAAGCCTCTTCGCTACGGGATCGAGAGAACGTCCTACTGAATTTGCTTCGCCTCGGTGCCGGCGGCTTAGATCCAGAACAGGCTCCGCCGCCGCGAACGGTGCACTAAACTCGGGCAAGATCAGCGATAGTCCCGCCTCATTTTTGATCCGGCTGCCGGCGCCAGTCATAGAAATATTTCATCTGCTTAACAGCAAAGCATGATATGCGATACCAATAAGGAAACCGCCCTATGCCGGAAGCCCCCAAATGGCTGCGGATGCTGGAGCGATGCTTGCCATGGCTCGCCGTGCCGAACATCGCCAACTATATAGTTGGCCTTCAGTTCATCGGCTTCGTCCTGGTCTTTTCCGATTTTAGCTGGATGGGGAAATTGGCTCTTATCCCTGAGCTGGTGTTTCAGGGAGAGATCTGGAGGCTGATCACCTTTCTCGCCTTGCCAGTTTCTCTAAGCCCTCTTTGGATCTTTTTTGTCCTTTGGTTTCTTTACTTCATCGTCGACGGCATCGAAGGAGCGTGGGGAGCATTCAGGACCACCTTCTATATCTTGGTTTCTGTCTTCTTGACGATCTGCTTTTCTTTGATCTTTATGGTCCCGATTACCTATGTCGGGGATCTGGAATCGACGCTTTTCCTGGCGGCCGCCGCCTTGAACCCCGAATACGA
>VBLN01000335.1:3078-4103 GCA_005878685.1 Deltaproteobacteria bacterium
CGCGTGGCTTGGCTGGCTGACGGCGGCGTTCATTCTATGGCGTTTCGTTACCGGCTCCTGGCTGGAGCGGCTCTACCTGCTGGCGATTTACTCTAACTATCTGCTTTTCTTCGCTCCCTATCACTATTGGCAGTTGAAGCAGCGCTACCGTCGGTGGAACTTCAGGCGTCAGTTTAAGTGAGGGATGCCTGCTAGTCTCTATGCTACGCGTCGGGAGGGCTTGACCCATCTATTCGCATTTTATGCTTGCCGTGCCCTCGCCAAAGAGTATGGCGGCGCAGCGATAAATTCGGCCCTCCGGCGTCTCGACTGTGGAGAACGGTCCATTGTTTGTGACGATATATCGATCACTGACTGTGGTTGAGAGATTGGGAGAGCGGTCCAAGGAGAATGCCTCGAGGCCCAAGGTGAGGAGGCCGATGGCGGCGATGGCCTCGATTCTTTGAGGCCCTTGCTGCCCACGCACCTCGGCATTTACGATCTGCGCCCTTATCGGTCCCAGTAAGCCGACTGTACTCTTGGCAATCTTTGCTAGCTCCTCCTTGATCTCGGCGGCTCTCTCCGGTTTCAAGGACCGCTGCCGACCAACTGAGCGAACTCCGCTGATGGTCCTATCGTGTACGCATACTGGGTTTTTAACGATTCTCCCATTGCTTGCCTGTCGGGCCACCGCTCGGGCTTGTCCTCGAGCTGTGCTACCCCTTGTCGATATTGGTTGAGACTCTGTAAGAACGTCATCCCGGGACTCACAGACGTGGGAGTACAGCCAAAGAGGATCAACAGGAAGAGATAGATTGCAGTCTTCATTCCGCCGACCTAAATACCACATTTTCGAAATTCTCAGAAGAACAATCGCGCAATTCTATATATCAAAAGATTTGCAGTATCGTTTACGAAGAGTAGGTCTTTATCCCAAGATATGGTCGTTGACCCTAGTTTGCAGCCGGAACTAACTTGTATGTTTTTCCTTCGAGTCCCACACAATATCTCCGGGTTCGTAATCACTGTAATTGGCGCCCACTAGC
>VBLN01000072.1 GCA_005878685.1 Deltaproteobacteria bacterium
CTTGCTAATCTTCCTTTGGATTCCATCGAAGAGATGGTGCGGACCAACCTGCTTGGTACCATTCATTGTACAAAGGAAGCCCTCCCTTCAATGGTCGAAAGACGTTCCGGCCATATCGTCAACGTCTCCTCAGTCTCAGGAAAAATCGGGACCCCTCACATGAGCAGCTACTGTGCGACAAAGTTTGCCCTGAACGGACTTTCTGAGAGCTTGTATCACGAACTCAAACCTCTCGGTATTCACGTCTCCGTTATCTGTCCTGGTCCAGTCAGAACCAATTTCAGGGTTCTCTATGATCATCTCGCACCCAAGCCGCCCAGTTTTATGGTTCTTAGCGTAGATGAAGTCTCACGCGCCGTGATTCGAGCCATCGAGAGAAGGAAGTTTGAGGTTATCATTCCGCGTTGGCTTGCCCTTGCTTGCCTTGTGAAAGCATTGATGCCGAGCTTTTTTCGGCTTGTGGCTGCCCGCGTCTTGCGCTTGAGATCAACCGACCCAGAGTCCAGAACCGGGAACCAAGATAGAGAAATTCAAACTAGACAGTAATCAGCGGCGGCCGTAGAGTTTGTCTACGAAACCTGCCTTTTTAAGCTCGTCCACAAAGTGGAGATCGACAAAATCGTCCACTCTGGCTTTAGCAGCCTTCGGGTCCGACAGGGCTTGAACCTCTAACGTGCGCTTCAACCCCTCTAAGGTGGGATAAGTATCGTCAACCAAGAGCTCGAGATTGGCTGCGTAAGCCCCCTCCAGGATGGGACGGGCTAGACCCCGGGTATATTTCTCCATGACTTTGATGGATTCTTGTTTGTGGGTTTTGAAGAAGTAACCTGCCTCTGCAAGGGCCCAAACCACACGTCGGACCTCATCCGGGTTCTCCCGAACCTTCCGCCTCGTGGTCACCGTGCAGTTGAATTGGAAGGGGACCTTGAGCTTGGCCATGTCGATAATCACCTTGAGTCCGGCCTTCTCGCCTTGGATTTTTTCTCCTTCTGTGACAACGGTAAAGTCCATCTGTCCAGTCGTAACGGCTGCGATTCGCGCAGGACCCCCTCCAACCGTAACAGCCTTGATATCCCTGTAGGGAATACCGACCTGCATGAGAGCTAGGCGCAAGGCAAAGTCGGCTGAGGTCCCGGGAATGTGGACTGCCGCAGATCTTCCTCTTAGTTCTTCCGCAGACTTGATATTTGGGTTGCCGATAATGAAATAAGGCAGGGTGTTCATTTGACTTTGAATAATCGCAATATCTCCGCCGGCAAGTCTTGCGTTGATCACCGCTGTCCCCACAGCGCCGCTGTAGCCCAGGTCTCCGGCCAAGAGACTCTGGATGCCTCGGACACTGCCGTTGATGAAAATTGTCTCCAGATCGAGTCCATGCTTTTTAAATATTCCAGCCTCCTTCGCTACCCAGTAGATCACCGAACCACTGGTAGAGTCTGAAATATAGGCTATATAGGTCTTGGCCTTGGCCTGCCCGGGAGAGCCAACCATGGCGACCACCAGTAAGAGCATTCCAACGAGCTTAGTCATCTTTCCTCCTGCACTAAAGGAGCTTTTTCCTACCATGAGGAATCTACATTGTACGCCCAGCCCGTCGGCCATGTAAGTGACGAAATTTCTGTAACAGGCCAACGGCCGCGAGTCGAGACTTCCTCTATCTGTATGCCATCTTCAAGACCCCCTCTGAATCTTCGGACAGCGCCCGCCTTGGTTCGTCTCTTTAGCCCAAGGCTTAGACTCCCGTCAATATCTCCCCCTAGTTACTGGGCTTGACAAGTGACAGGGCTTTTTATTAGAAGTTCGGGAATTAACGCTGCCCCGTCTCCAGCCAATAAACCCCGATTGGCATACCTAGGAGGGGGTAAATTTCATGAGGTAGTAGGGGTGAGAAAAGGAGGTAGACATGAAAGGCAAATGGTTTTTGTGGTTGGTGGCGGTCATGATCGGGACCGCTTTCGCCTTTCCTCCAGTAATCTCCGCCGCTGAAAAGATGGGAGAGGAGAAGATGGAGAAGAAGGCGCCGGAGAAGGAGAAATCAAAGTCACAGAGCGCCACAGGCGAGCTTTTATCCGCTGATGCTAAGGCGGGTATGCTAACGGTCAAAGCGAAGCAAAAGAATATGGATTTCACCGCCAAGACTAAGGCTGCCAAAAAGGCGCTCGAGAAGGTCAAGGTAGGGGACACTGTGACCGTTTCCTATACCGAGAAGGACGGGAAGATGGTTGCCAGCTCCATCAAGGCCGCCGAAGCCAAGAAGAAGGCTGAGAAGATGGAGGAAAAGAAAGGCACGAAGGAGAAGATGTAGGATTTCTTTAAATCATCGCAGTTGTTTTCAGTTAGTGTGAGAACGGTCGGGCAGGGTTTTCCTCCTGCCCGACTTTTTTTTCTGCTCTTACGGCAAGCGCCGCCGCTTGAGGTCCATTTTTCGCGCATAGTTGAATACCCAGACGTAGCCTACCAATAAAGCCGTGTAGTTGGTTACCATAAACCAGGGTGTTGCCCAGGATATTCCTTCGACGAACGGTGTAGGGAAAGGCCAGAGATAGGGAGTAGGGAAATAACCCGAATTATGGGTCGGGATGTCGCAGAGGATATGCAGGCCCCAGGCTAAGAATACCCACGGAGGATGCTTCAGCAATATCCAGAGGATAGCNNNNTAACTAAACTATGAGTCAGATTATACGCGTGAAATACAAACTCTGGCAGAGTAGAGAGGGGCGGGGGGCCAGAGATCTCGCCTGCCAAACGAAGCGTCAGCCAGTGCGGATGGGTGACATGAAATAGGCCGAAGGAGAGAAGGTCCGGCGCCATCCCCAAGAGAAAGGCTAGCGCAAATTTTCCCTTAGGGCGCGGATAAAACCCAAGCCCGCCCCATAAGCCGTGAGCCAGAGTATCCACTTGCGGTTGTTCACTCCCCAACGTAAAAGCGATTCGTAATCTCTGCGGCTTTCTCGATACTTTAGAACCCTAAGACGAAGCCATATTCTTGGTACCGGCACGAAAAATCTCTATTCGGGAACGCCTGCGGTCGGAAACCGGCAGCAAGCCCTTGGCCGGAGTCTATATTGGCAAACCGAAAAATCAAAATCGGTCGTTTTCTTTCCATACATCCACCCCTCGTCTTCCATGCGATTTACTGCTAGTATCGGTGCCTTTAAATGACTACTCGACGACGGCAGCTCCTGATCAGAGGCGCCATTCTCATCTCACTTGTGGTTCTCATTCTCTATTTCAGCAGACACGCCCCTCAACCATTCCATCTCCTGACCTTGCTCGCGGAGGACGAGGAAGAACTATCTTTGCGCCAAGAGAAGCTCATGAGCTTCCTTATATCGTTCGGCCCATACTCCGCAGGCGTCTTTGTTCTGCTGCAGGCCCTACAAGTCGTTATATCGCCGATACCTGGGGAGCTAACCGGAGTCGTCGGGGGCTACGTCTACGGCAAGGAGTTCGGTTTCATTTTTTCAACTTTGGGACTTACGCTCGGATCGTGGATAGCATTCGAGCTCGCAAGGATTTTGGGCAGGCCGTTTGTCGAGAGATGGGTCAGACGGGAGATTCTAGAAAAGTTCAACTTCCTGACCACAAATGCCGGGACTCTGATATCCTTTTTGCTCTTTCTCCTGCCAGGCTTTCCCAAAGATTATCTATGTTACGTATTAGGGCTCACAAGGATGAACCTCACGACTTTCCTGGTGGTGTCGGCGATTGGTCGGCTGCCGGGCACCTATCTCCTCACCGTCCAAGGGGCATCTCTTCGAAGCGAACATTACCTCACAGCATTAGTCTTCGCCGTCATCTCTGCTGCTATTCTACTGGTCGCCTATTGCTATCGCCATCCGCTTCACCGGTGGATCAAGGGCAAATCAAGTGGAGATGAGCAAAAACTAGGAGAGCCCTAATGACGGCTACCCCGGCAACGCCGGAACTTGTTAGGAAAGGCGGTAGGTCAGCGATTAGTTGGTTTGTTCTAGAAGGTCGTCGAAAAGCTTCCTCGCCGCAGAGCTATCCCACTCCCTGGAGCCAATTGCCTTCCCGACAAATCCTCCGTTGCGGCTTATGATATAAGAGAGGGGAAGAGACCAAGCGCCATATTCCTCCGACACCCTTCCGTCCCTGTCTAAGAGAACTGTAAAGGTCAATCCGAGTTCATTCATAAATGGCCGGATCTCTTCTTCCGTCTCCCTAAAATTGACTGCCAAGATCACTAAACCCTTTCCCTTGAACTCCCGGTGGAGCCTCTCCATCGCTGGCATTTCCTGACGACAAGGGACGCACCAGGTAGCCCAGAAATTAAGAAAGATCACCCTGCCCTTCAAGCTCTTAAGGCTGATGCTTTTACCTGAAATATCTTTCAGGGCGAAGTCGGGTGCGGGAATGACTTTGCTTGGCTTCTCTATCGCAAGCCTATCAAAGTAATCCGCAGAATTTGAAGAGGAGGGTGGTTCTCCTCTATTGCGGAAGAGCCACACCGCAGACACTCCCAAACCGAGGAGGCAAACTAGGATCCAAACAAGAGCCCTCGCGGGAATTCTCCCATGCATCAAACCGTCCCTTTACTTTTCACGGTGCCTTTCCTCTCTCATGGAATGAAACTGGCCAAGCTGAAACTTCCCGCGACTTCGGAACTTGATTCTGAGCCGACACGGACATCTATCCGAATTTCCGCCATTGAAACCAGCAAAAGAGCCAGGGATGCGCTCCGCCCTCTGGGACTTTGTCTCAGTCTGGAGGAGGCGAGGGAGGAAAGTTGGCTACCAAGGCGTCGGCCGAAGGAATGCTTTTCCATACGAAGAGCCTCGAAGGAGAGTTGAGCTCCAATTTTCTTAAATGCTTTTCCTTAACCAGCGCAACCGTCGGCACGCTCTCCTGAAGCCTCCTTTCGACCACATCCGGCCCAGAGACCACCTCAACCTGCCTAGACAGATAAAAAGAGAACGATTCGCCTCTGACGGCGACCACGCGGGCGCCTTTTGCTGCGTCCTGATTCACTACTCGGGCCAAGCTATGTGAACTCCTCAATTCGGAAATCTCCGAAGCCTTTGCCCCATAAAACCACATGACCAGCCAAAGTGACGAAAGCCCAACGACCCAAGGAGTCCATTTCACTTGCCCAAGAATCCATCCGGCCACTAACAAAACAATGAAGAGAGCCACGGGGAGCAAAGGCGGGCTGAGGGAAGGAAACCGAGAAAAACGCTGACTGAGAAAGAGCTCACTCAAAGGAAAAACGAAGAGGAGAGACAGCAACCAGAACGAGCTGGCCGCCAGAAGCCAGAGACGTATCCCCTTGGGGGCAGCTCCCGCCTCATGAAACCGATGGAGAAAGCCTCCCATTAACAGCGCCAGCGGCGGAAAAAGCGGCAAGATATAGCCGGGAAGTTTGTTCCGAGAGAAGGAAAAGAAAGCAAAAATAGCTACGGCCCAAACAAGCAGGAACAGGGCCTCCTCACAATCCTGCTCCTTGCGGCGCATCCAGAAGTCATAGACCAGAGAGGGCAAGAATAGCGACCAGGGAAGATAGCCTCCCGTAAGGACGGGCAAAAAGTAATAAACGGGCTCCGGGTGCTTTACTCCCGGCTCTGTAGTGAAATAGCGAGCTACGTTGTGGTCCCAGAGGAACGTCCAAATGTATGCCGGATCACGAATAGCGGCGAGAAGATACCAAAGACCAGCCACTAGAACCACAATGACCGTCCCCCGCAGTAAATCCATCTCCCGAAGAAGGACCCATCTCTTTCTGAGACCGATCGTAATCGCAACAATGAACAAGGGCAGAACCAGTCCTACGGGACCCTTGGCAAGGACAGCCAAGGCCATAAATAAATAGAAAAGTCGGATCCACACTTTACCTTGACTGTATCGCTGCCACCCAAGGAATGAGAGCAAGGCCGCGCTAAAGAAGAAGGTGAAAACCATGTCCACTCTTGCTATACGGCCCAGAAAAACAAACTCCATAGAGGTTGCCAAAACCATTCCTGCCCAAAATCCTCGCCCAGAACCTCCGGAGAGCGATGCCCATAGATAGATAACAGCCACGGTAAGAGCTGCGGCCAGGGCCGAGGGAAACCGGGCAGGAAACTCATGCAAGCCCGAGAGCCTAAACCCCAAGGCGAGCAACCAAAAATAGGGCGCCGGTTTGTCATAGTACGGATTCCCCTCGTGTGTCAGGGTCACCCAATTTCCCGAGCTGAGCATCTCTTTTGCAATCTCTCCGCTTCGACCCTCGTCGGGATCCCAAAGTGGATAATCCCCCAAGCGGTAAAAAAAGATGCAGTAACAAATGATAATTAGCGTTAGGAGGGACGCAAAACGAGCGCTCAAAGAAGACTTCAAGTCCTGAGAAAGGCCTTTCGATGAGAGAGGGATGGTAACTCCCCGCGTACGTTTGCCAAGTAGTCGAGATCGATCTCGGCAAAGATCACCCCAGGACCGTCAGCAGCCCGAGCTAGAACTCTGCCCCATGGATCCAAGATCATAGAATTACCGTAAGTGGCAAAGCTCTTTGGATTGTGACCCATTTGGTCTGGCGCGATGATGTAGACCTGATTCTCTATGGCTCGAGCCCTCAGCAACGGCTCCCAGTGAGCCTGTCCGGTTAAGGCCGTAAAGGCTGACGGAACAAAGATAACCTGAGCCCCATCGTCAACCAAAGCGCGATAGAGCTCGGGAAAGCGAAGATCATAGCAGATGCTTAATCCCATCGGACAAATCGCCGTCTTGGCCACAACGACGTCCCCCCCAGACTGCCGGGTCTCCGACTCCATAGTCGAGACTCCCCTTTTCAATTGGACATCAAAGAGGTGGATCTTTCGATACCGCGCAATGGCGTTGCCTTGAGGATCGAAGAGTAGGCTTGTGTTGTAAGCCTTAGAACTACCGGGGATCTCTTCCAGAATGGAACCGGCAAGGAGATAGAGACCTAGCTCTCGGGCCGACTCGCTCATCAAACTAGCCGTGGGACCGGAAATAGGTTCGACATTTCTCTTTTCTTCCTCCTTATCGCCGCGCCAATTGAAAACCTCAGGCAAAGCGACAACCTTCGCGCCTCTCGCAGCCGCCTCACGAAGCCGCGTTGTTGCCTCCTTGAGGTTTGCCGCCTTATCAGGAGAAGCTAGCATTTGGATAGCCGCCGCGAGGAACTTCATGGAAACGGACCCCCTAGCCACTTACAGAGTGCCTACTCCTTTAGCGATTGAGAAATACGGAACAGGGGCTTTTTCGCAGGACATACTCCGTCGTGCTGCCCAGAACCATTTCGATGATCCGCCGATGCCCATAAGCGCCAATGAAAAGGAGATCGTAATTAAAATTGACTAAATAATCGATGATCTTTTGCTCCGGGTAACCTCGCGCCGATTCATAACGCACCTCAATCTCATAGGAGTTCAAATACGATTTTGCTTCTTGAAGGACCTTCTCTCCCAATTTCTCCTCCTTTGGAACGTGAAGAACGGTCAAAGGAAGGCGCAGATGAGTGCAAAACTCAGCGGCCGATTCCATCGCCGAGCTAGCCCTTTGGCTCCCGTCGTACGCCAAAAGAGGATGCTCGATCGTCTTAAATTTCCTGGTCGAGACAAAAACCGGACGGGGGGATTTCCTGGTCACACTCTCAGTTGTTCCCCCCAGAAGGCCGGTAGAAAATCCCTCGTTGATTCCTCGATGACCCAGCACGACAAGGTCCGCCATCTTGGAACGTTCACAGATCTCGTTGGGAATGATGCCCATGTCAAGGAAAGTGTCATGCCTGATGCCGCTTTTTTTACAGCGCTGGCTGAAATCATCAAGAATGGCCTTGCCTCTCTCTTCCAGTACCTCCCGCATCCTGGTGGAAAAATCCAGATAGGGTTCAAAACCCAAGGAGCCCGAGATATCGTGGAAAAAAGTCCCTTCTATGGAAACCGTGTCGATGACGTGCTGACCAAAGAGGGTTCCGTTGAACTTTTCCGCCATCCAAAGGCCATAATCCAGAGCCGCCTTGGAATGCTCCGAACCATCGAGGGGAATCAAGATATTTTTTATCATTTTTCCCTCCTGATGTTTCGCGCTTACGAGCGCTCCTCTGTTCCCTCCTCCGGACAAGGCGTAACATAACAGTCTTCTCTTTTTTTGCAAGGCACGCCTTTTTCTTTCTCCGAGGGTTTACAGCAAAGATCCAATAGGTGATAATAGCGTCGGTGGTTTGAAAATCGGAATGGAAAAGGGCAAGAAAAAACAGGAAGTTCTCCTTGAAGAACTAATCGCGAAGGCCAAACAACGGAATATTGAGGTCCGAACGGAGAGACTGCTGCGCGAAGTTGGGTACCACGCCCGTAGCGGCCGCTGCCGCCTCAAAGAACAAGAACTCATTATCCTTGATCGGGACGCACCGGTCAGAGATCAGGTCGAATTCCTGGCTGAGGCGCTAAGCGAACAGCAATCTATATGCGAAGAGACGCTGCTGCCGTCAAAAAGAGCGGTTCAGGAAAAACGTTGATAACAGCGGATTGCAAAACTTAAGGTTCTAATAGACCCGAAGCTTCTTTGCGGCCTCAATCCCGAGAGAAAGCTCGTTGCCTCCCACTTTGAGACTCATGATTCCTAGGGACGGTGCCACGTCCAATACCTGAATTTTAGTCCCAGGAAACAGATGGTGGTGTTGCATAAACCCTAGCAGACGGGCATCTCTCTCCCCTGCCTCTGTGATGCATTCAAGCGCCACTTCTCTTCCCGCCGTGACACGATCCAAAGGCGATCCTTTCCGATAGGAGGATGAGCTTTGACCCGGTATGGGATTCCCATGAGGGCATGTGGTAGGATGCCGCAACAGCCGGGCCAATCGTTCCTCTACCTCCGGAGAGATCGCATGTTCCAGGCGATGAGCTTCTTGATGCGCCTTAACCCAATCCAGACCCAGTACGTCCGTTAGTAACCTCTCCGTCAAGAAATGGCGGCGGAGGATCCCTTCAGCCAGCCTCTTTCCCTTCGCTGTTAAGTGGATTTCCTTTCGCCGTTCTACTCGGACATAACCCTCCTTCTGCAGTCGTCGCAGCGTGCTGACCATTGTGGATGGGGAAACGCCCATCTCATCAGCCACCCTGGCGGCGATGACTGGCTGTGCTTCTTCGCCTAAGACATAAATTGCCCTCAAATAGTCTTCAATGGCTGGCGTGATTTTAGGGTGTTGCATAGCCTTGACAAATCTTTTTTATTCGAGTATGCGAAGATTATAAATTTAGGTCTCCGAACTTAATAGGTAGACCTAAGCAAAGAATTCCAGGGTGTTCCCATCTTATTTCAGTAAGCGGGGAAGATCAAGAAGGGTGCTTGACTATAGCAGGGAAAGGCGTCAGCGAACCCCGCTCCGAGGGGTGAGATGAAAATGAGAACTCTCCTGTATACTTTCTGCTTCTTTTTTATGACCAGCGCTTCCGTTCTGGCTGCCGACGAGGCTAAGAAGCTCGTGACCGTCGTGGATTATATCGGCGGGGACTACAAAAACGCCGTGCAAGCGGGAAAGGTGATTAGTCAGGAAGAGTACCGGGAGATGAAGGAGTTTTCTCTGAGAAGTCTAGAACTCGCGAGCCAACTCAAAAAAACGGCTGAGAGGAACGACATCGAACAAAACCTAAAGACGCTGGCGTCGCTTATTGACCAGAAAGGAGACGAGAAGGCGGTCGCGGCGGTCGCGCGACGCATCAAAGATAGACTCATCACGACCTACGGGATCGTCACCTACCCCCGCAGCTCACCGTCTCTGCAAGCGGGAAGAGCAGTCTTTATTCAAAATTGCGCCCAATGCCATGGAGAGATGGGAAAGGGCGACGGACCAAGTCGCGCAATGATGACCCCCAAAGAACCTCCTCCGGCGGACTTTACCGATTCGAAGGTCATGGATGGTCTTTCTCCGTTTAAGGCGTTCAACATCATCACCTTCGGAGTTGAACGCACTGCCATGCCAAACTTTTCTTCACTCACCGAGGAGGAACGTTGGCAGGTAGCCTTTTATGTTCTTTCGCTTCGATTTACCGCCGAAGAGGCGACGCAGGGAGCCGCTCTCATTCGGTCCACCACTGTTCAACCCGAGCTACAAAATATATCTACGCTCTCTACCACCACTGACGCGGAACTGCAGGCCAAGCTTAAAACGTCCTTTCCGACCGAGAACCAATCCTTCGTGGTTCTGGCCTATCTCCGGCGTGGTCTGTTGGAGAGACAACAGGTTCATACCCCCCTGGTAGCGGCGCAGACCCTTCTGAAAGAGGCGATGACACTCTACGAAAAGAATGAAAAGAAGAAGGCTTACCAAAAGGCCGTGGATGCCTATCTCGATGCTTTCGAGCTGGCAGAGGCGGAACTCTTTGCGAAGGATCTTTCATTTGGACGCGCCTTGGAAGATCAATTCACCCAGTTTAGGAATGCTATCAAGCGGGGCGATGACGTGAATGAAGTTCATCATCTGTATAACCAGATTACCGCAGGACTAGACCGGGCCGCGCAACTATTGGCGAGCAAAGACTCTCTCAGTGAGACTTACCTCTTTATAAACGCGCTGCTGATCATCTTAAGGGAGGGGCTGGAGGTTGCTTTGATCTTGGCCGCGACGCTGGCGCTGCTCAAGGTCATGGGTGCAACCAACGCCATGCGCTATATCCACCTGGGTTGGATCCTGGCTGTGTTCGCCGGGCTGGTAACTTGGATCGTTGCTCAATCGTTCCTCGCGCTAACAGGAAGCCACAGGGAAACCATAGAGGGTTTCACCACGCTAGTCGCGGCTATCGTCCTTTTTTACGTTGGCTATTGGCTCCACACAAAAGCCGAGGCCAGAAAATGGCAAAAATTCATCCGTGACAAGGTTCAAGGGGCGCTGTCGCGGGAGCGGCTACTTGCGCTCGCCGGAGTTTCGTTCTTCGCCACATACCGAGAGGCATTTGAAGTGGTGCTTTTTTACCAGGCCCTTTGGCTCCAAAGCGCTGCCAACCCTAAGCCAGTTATTTCAGGATTTATCGCGGGAGCCACTATTCTGTGTCTAGTAGTCGTAGTCCTTTTCAGGCTCGGATTGAAAATACCGATAAAGCACTTCTTCGGCATAACAGGCGTGTTGCTCTATCTACTAGCTCTCGTCTTCGCAGGCCAAGGCGTAAGAGAACTCCAGGCAAGCGGATGGTTCAGCGTGACCCCGATCCGGTTCCCGCCACAGGTCAGTGCTTTGGGAATTTATCCCACTGTCGAGACTCTTGCGGCCCAAGCTGTAGTGCTCCTGGCGCTCTTCGCTGCGACTATACGGTCCTACGGAGAGCGTTGGACCGAGGTAGGGAACCCGCGGTGAAGCAACGTGACGAGAAAAAGACCTTCAGCGGCCACAAAGAAGAGAGGCCCTTTCGCTGCCTTTGCGGGAGCCTCCTGGCACGCTTGGTTCCGCAAGGAGTTGAGCTGAAGTGCCGCAGATGCAAACGGCACATCATCGTTCCCTTAGAAAGCGAGACACCGGAAGTAGAAAGTCAGATGTAAAGAGATAATCGGAAATTTGGCATCGGCAAGAGGCCAGAGGTTTTTAACCCAGAGCCCGGAGTCACGGATAAAGTGACCCCGGGCTCTTTTTTGTCGAAGCAAAAGCATGAAGGAGGAAGAAAATGAAGACCACCATTACTGTCTTGACCCTGTTGCTCTTTCTGCCTGCAGTCTCCTTCTCGCAGCAAAGGGATACTGCAGCGGAAATCAGAGAGTTAAGGGAGAAGTTGGAGCGGTTAGAGAAAAAAATGGCCGACGAGGAGGCCGCTAGGGCAAAAAAGATGGAAGAGGAGAAAACGGCCATAGCGGAAAAAGTTAAGACCGATGTCATGTCCGAAGTCTCTACCAAGGGCCGAAGTTTTTTTGGCGACATGATATCGCAGACTAAAGTCGGCGCCTACGGTTCGCTGCGTTATGGGACGTCCAACCTAGCGGACCTCAATAACAGTTTCACTTTTAGGCGCTTTGTTTTGACCACCGATTCTCCAATCGCCGACCGTCTGAAGGCCTATATGGAGCTCGAGTTTGAAAGATTCACTCGGCTGGAAGTAGAGAAGAGCCTTTCGCCGGCACTGGGGGGCTTGACGAGCCAACAGGCCATTGAGAGCACGAATAGATCTGAGATTTCTCTCGAGCAGGCCTGGATGCAATATGATATCGCCGATTGGCTCAATTTCCGGGCTGGAGCCATTCTCGTTCCTCTGGGGCGCTTTAACATCAATCATGACGACAATCGCTGGGATCTCCCTCGCCGCTCGCTGGTGGATCGCGGCGTGCCGGTCCTCCCCACGACCTCCGCCTGGCCTGAGCTGGGTGCAGGATTTCGTGGAGATTTTTCTGTTGGCCGACAAGGCAAGGTCAGTTATGAGTGGTACGTCATGAACGGCGTAACCCTAGATTCGGAGATCGAACAGATATCTCAGACTCGATCTGGAGACACAACGAAGTTCGCCCAAGAAATTGAGCTCCGTCCCTCCCGCGGCACCTTTTCTGACGATCTCAAAAGTGGCAAGGCAATAGCCACACGCTGGGCCTACAGTCCCTGGCTGGGAGACGAGATCGCCGCGTCATTTTACTGGGGACGCTACACTCCTGACTTTCTTCCGAACCATCCGGTTTTCTCATTCGCTCTCGACGGAAAGAAGACGTGGGGCCCCTTTGAGATTGAAGGCCAATATGTCAATACTTGGTGGAGTGGGGTGAGCCGAGTGGCCCGCGGATTTGCCAGCCGAGCTTTGGCCAGCGAAAGCGAAGGCGAGGTCGGAGACGTGGAGACAGAGATCGAGTTTGAATTGGCCAATCTAGCGACACGAAAACAGGGATATTGGGTGGATTTCCGCTATCGTTTTTGGCCGGAGTTCTTAAACCAGACCATCTTGGGCAGACACTTTTCCAACCCTCAGCTTGTCGGCACCTTGAGGCTAGAGCAGGTTTGGTTTAAAGACTTAATCAAGGAGATAGCCTTCATCGGAGGCGCTCTAACCGACTTCGAGGGGGAATCGCGCCTGCTCAACCGAGTGACTCTTGGTCTTACCTACCGTCCAGTTCCGCTGGTAGCTCTCCAATTGGCCTATGAATATACGCGGACGAATAGCGGCAAGAGTCTTGCCGAGGTCACGAATTTTTTGCCCGCCAGGGCCAGAGAGTTTTTCCAGCACGCCCTGCTCGTGGGATTAGCCTTCGGATTCTAGGCGCGGATGATGCTGAAGACTTTAACTCTCTTCCTATTTCTGTTCCCGGCGTTCCCCCGTTCTGCCCCGTGCCAGGAAGGGGTTTTTCTCAAAGAGGAGGAAGCACCCAAGGCTGTCTTTCCTGAAGCGACGGCCTTTGAGCGCAGGGTGATTCCTTCGGATGCCAAATTACAGGAGACGATCAAGCAGCGGATGAACCCAGCCAAGACATCCTTTTGGGAACCTTCCTATATAACTTTCATCGCCAAAAAAGGATCAAGTATCGTTGGCTATGCCGCCATTGTAGAGGAGACCGGCAAGCACCGACCGATCACTTTCATTGTTGGCGTAGGTATGGACGGCAAGGTCAAAGACGTGGCGCTGATGGTCTATCGCGAGCCCTACGGAGGAGAAGTGCGGGATGAGAGATTTCTGGCCCAATATCGGGGAAAAGATCTCAAGGCCCCACTTCTCCCTTATCGAGACATTCGCAACATTACCGGAGCCACACTTTCCGCCGAGGCGATCGGTCGGGGCACAAAGAAGGCTCTGGCTTTGATTGAGATCGTTCACCTCCAAGATAAAAAGTGAAACTCCTCGTCACTCTTGCTTTGATGATCGCTTGTATTGCAACAAGTCTGCCGGCTCAGTCCGAGCTCCAAGAGGTGCGCGAGCTCCACTATCAGATGGGGACGATTCTCGACATCGCCGTATGGCACCCTGATCCCGACGCAGCGAAGAAAATAGTGCGAGGAGCCGTCCAAGAAGTGCACCGGCTTGAGGGAATCCTCTCTCACTATGATCCGGAAAGCTCTCTCTCCCTCTTCAACAGAGACGCCGGCAAGGGAAAGATCAAGATCGATAGGGAACTGTTTCGACTGCTGTTCTTAGCTACCGGCTTAAGCTTTAGGACGTCGGGATATTTCGATGTGACGGTAGGACCTTTGGTCTCTCTCTGGGAACAGGCGAGCGAGAAGCGGATGATGCCCGATCAGCGTCTTTTGTTCCAGACGTTAAGCCTTGTAGGATTTCAAAAAGTTAAGCTCTATGAGCCTGGAGAAGCGGAGCTTATGCGAGCGGGAATGAAAATCGATCCCGCTTCGCCGTGGATAGGGTCGTCGAGATTTTAAGAGCGGCTGGAGTTACGGGCGCTCTGATCAACTTCGGCGGCAGCAGCATTTACGCCCTCGGAAGTCCGCCTGGAGAAAAGGGTTGGGCCCTTGGTATCAAGGGACCGGATGACAGGATAGTCGGGGCGATTCACCTCAGGGACCAGGCAGTGTCGACTTCCGGCAGCATGGGCCGCTACTGGGAGATTGCGGGAAACCGCTACGGACACCTGATCAATCCAAAAAGCGGCCTTCCGGTCACTGAGCTTCGGAGCGCAACCGCCATCGCCACGACAGCTACGGAAGCCGAGGCCCTGACCAAACCCCTCGTGCTTCTAGGCAAGGAGGGAATGGCGTTGACGAACAGCTTCCCTCGAACAGAATCGCTGCTGATTTCGGAAGACGGGCAGATTCATCTCTCCGATGGCTTTGTCTCTGCTATGCACTTTCAAAGGCTCAAGGGTCGATGAAAAACTTCGCCTCCAGCTCGTACCGGCTCGGTGACGCTTCTTCTGAGATCAGGCTTGTCTACAGTCTCTTTTTACTTTTTGTATTGGGAGGATTGCTAACGACTTGGATACTCCAGTTTCAAAGAATCGGCTTTGGCTACGAAAGGGTCGTAGGGTATTACTTGGGAGGGGAAACCGGCGGCCAGATCTCTTTCGCCAAGAACTTCAACGTGCTGCTCGAGGAGACTCACTTCCACACTTTCATGATGGGCGCGATTTTTTTGATTCTGTCCCATCTCTTTATCGCCACTTCTGTAGGAAGAGGCGTGAAATGGTCCTTCATTCTCCTTACCTTCTTCTCAAATTTCTTCGATTTAGGGGCGGTATGGCTGATTCGTTACCTTTCTCCCCTCTTCGCCTACCTCCTCATGGTTTCCTGGATTGGGTTGGGGTTCGGATATCTGGCGATGATTTTTGTCCCGTTTTATGAGATGTGGTTTAAGTCAAATTAAATCCCGAATAGAGCCCGGGCATTTTGACTCGTGGCGTGAGCCACTTGCTCCAAAGGGATTCCCCGTATTGTCGCAACCGCCTCAGCCACCAAGCGGACAAAAGCCGGCTCGTTGCGTTTCCCTCGATGGGGAACCGGCGCCAGATAAGGGGCATCGGTCTCAATCAAAATCCTTTCCAAAGGTAGCTGCCGCAGGACCTCTCGAAGAGATCCCGCATTCTTGAAGGTAATAATTCCCGTGAAGGAGAGATAAAATCCCAGATCCAAAAATTCCATTGCCGCCTTAAAGTCGCCAGTAAAACAATGAATGACTCCCTGAACCCCTCCACGCCCCTCGCTTCGAAGAAGCGCGGCTACTTCTTCGTGGGCGTCTCGATCGTGAACCACGAGCGGAAGCCGGGTCTCCCGCGCCAGCTGAATGAACTTGCAAAAGAGCCCCCGCTGGATGTCCCGAGGTGAATGGTCGTAATAAAAATCGAGTCCGGTTTCGCCGACCCCAACCACTCCAGGGGTTTGAGTAAGTTGCCTGAGTTGTTCGAAGTCCGGCTCGCTGACATCCTTGGCATCGTGAGGATGCATGCCGACTGTCGCAAAGATTCCAGGAAAAGCTCCAGTGAGCTCCACAGCCGCACGATTACTGATCAGATCTCCAGCGCCTCCCACTGCAATGATCTTCTCCACGCCGGCAGCCCGGGCCCGTTGAATCACTTCGGCTAAGTCTCCGGTAAATTCGGCAGCCTGTATATGAGCATGGCTGTCGATCAGCCCAAATTCAGCTTTGGGGGTCATCTAATTCAGCAGGCAGCTCGATTCGCGGGAACAGTGCCTTGGGAGGCTTAATCTTATGGTCTGGCATGAAAAAGCTTCCCCATGGAGATTGATGGTCCGAAGCACCCTCAGAAAGATTCAAGAGGTCTTTAATCTCCTTGGAGGTCTCCGGGAGGAACGGGGCGAGCATATGTGAAAGCATTCTCAGGGCTTCCAAAAGATGATGGAGGATTTCTCCGACTCTGCCGCGCTTAGCCGGATCCTTGATTAAGACAAACGGCGAAGTCTGGACAATATAACGATTGGCCTGATCGATGGCCGCCCAGACTGCCTCCAGGGCGCGGTGAAACTGCAACTGCGCCATATGCCCGCTCAATTCTTCCTCGGACTGGCGGAATCTATCCCTAAGCTCCTGATCCTCTTTAGCCCACATCTGGCCTAAGGGTTGGACGACGCCATCAAAATATTTCTCTTCCATCGCAAGAACCCGGCTGATCAAATTTCCAAGATTGTTGGCCAGATCGGCATTGTAGCGGGTGGTAAGACTCTCTTCCCGAAAGTCTGCGTCCTGCCCGAAGACGCTCTCGCGTAATAAAAAATAACGGAAGGCATCGAGGCCGACCTTTTCCTTCATGGCCAGCGGAGAGATGACGTTCCCCAAGCTTTTAGACATCTTTTGGCCTTCGACAGTCCAGAAGCCGTGCACGTTGAGATGCTTGTAAAGCGGCAGCCCCGCCGCCATCAGCATGGTCGGCCAGAACACGCCGTGCGGCTTGAGGATGTCCTTCCCGATGAAGTGTTCCGCTTCAGACCAGAACTTTTGAAAGGCCTCTTCGCCCTTGTATTTCAGCGCGCTGACATAGTTGATGAGCGCGTCGAACCATACGTAGGTCACGTAGCGCTGATCGAAAGGTATCTCGATCCCCCAGGTGAGACGGCTCTTGGGACGGGAGATGCACAGGTCCCCGATAGGCTCGCGGAGCATCGCCAGGACTTCGTTTCTAAAGTTCTCGGGCCGGATAAAGTCGGGGTGCTCTTCAAGATGACGTAGCAGCCGGTCCTGATACTTGCTCATGCGGAAGAAGTAGTTTTCTTCTTCGATCAACTTAGGCTCAGTCAAGTGATCCGGGCACTTGCCATCCCGCAGCTCTTTTGGCGTGTAAAACCGCTCGCAACCGAAGCAGTAAAGCCCGCTGTATCGGTCGAAATAGATATCCCCGGTTGTATGCACTTTCGTCAAGAGTTCCTGAACATAGCGGATGTGATACGCATCAGTTGTACGAATGAAGTGATCGTAGGTAAAGCCACAGGTATCCCAGGCGGCTCGGAAGGTCGTACTGACCTGATCGGTAAAGGCCTTGGGGTCCATCCGTGCCTCTGCGGCGGCCTGGGCTATTTTGTCGCCGTGCTCGTCCGTGCCGGTTAGGTAGAATGTTTCCCATCCATGTGCCCGGTAGTAACGCGCCAGAGTATCGGTAATAACCATGGTATAGGCGCTACCCAAGTGGGGCTCCGCATTAACGTAGTATAAAGGGCTTGTGATGTAGATTCTTTCCATCAGTCGGTCCTGATCGCCTCCGTTAAGAGGTGTTCCAACGCCATCCGACGATTGACATTCCTCTGGACCCTCGCCCGGGCTTTTACGGCCTGGGCTAGAAGAAACAGAATCTGCTCCAAGTCATAAACCTTAGCCTGATTCTTAATGTCCCTTTCCAAGTCTAGATTGCAGATCCCTTGGAGGCTGTCGGTAGCGCAGTAAACCAGCAAATCCCGATACCATCCCTCCAGCCACTCCAAGAACTCCAAGCATTCCTCCCTAGTCCCTGCAAGCTCTTCGGCAAGGATGAGCTCGCCTCTATAGTTCCCCTCCTACAAGATCCTCTATTTCAAGACTAGTCGCCTTCCCCAGACTCCCCATGGTCATGGCCGCAAGGATCTCCGCCTCCTCTCGCTTGATCCCTTTCTGCGCCACCAGAAAGCTTGCGACAAGCTCAACCCGGAGAGGGGCAAAAGAGAGACGCAGGCAGCGGGAGAGCAGCGTGGGGAGAAGTCCTCCTGTACCTGTGGAGATCAAACTCAAAAGAGAGTCTCTGGGAGGCTCTTCCAGAGTTTTCAACAAAGCATTCTGGGCAGAGAAATTCATCAGCGTGGCAGGGTCCAGAATCGCTATCTTTTTTCTGCCTGAAAAGGGATGGAAGTTAAGCTCCCTTTCCAGCTCACGAACCTGCTGAATGCTAAT
>VBLN01000073.1 GCA_005878685.1 Deltaproteobacteria bacterium
CCGAATATCGGAGCATTCTTTTTACGAAACGGGATAGCGGAACAGCCCGCCTCGAAGATTTTCGGGGCAAGATCATCGCCTTCGAGGATCCTGGCTCGACTTCAGGCTATTTTCTTCCGAAGGTCTTGTTGCTGAGAAAAGGATTTAAGCTTTCGGAAAAGCCCTCGCTCCAAGCCAAGGTCGCTCCCAAGGAGGTCGGCTATATCTTCGTCCATACAGACGGAAATATCGTCAACATGGTTCTCTCGAATCAGGTGGCGGCTGGAGCGATCAGCAATGATGACTACGCCACGCTTGATGAGAAGAAAAGAGCGGACATCACCGTCCTGGCGGAAACGGAGACGTTTCCTCGCCACCTCGTCTCGATTCGGAAGGATTTTCCTCCGGCGTTGACGGAGCGACTTAAGGAGACTCTCCTCGCAATGGATCAAAACGAAGAGGGGCGGAGAATCTTGCAAAAGACCGACAACACCACGAAGTTTGATCTTCTGCCCGGCGGCGAAGAGGCCGTCCGGCGAAAGCTGATAGAACTGTTTCGGCCTCGCCCAAAAAGATAGAATCTCTTACATGAAAAAACTTCTTGTCGCCATCCGGCAGCTCGTGGGTGGCGCGCGGATTGCGCGGTTTTTCTACCGCAGCCTTCCCTCCGCGAAGCGGTGTAAAGAGTGTATGGTGCCGTTCTTGGGAATATTTTCCATTCCCTTTCGTTTCCTGCAGATCCGCCCTTCACGCAAGAACCCGAATCTCTGCACGCTCTGATACGAGCTTGCTCCCCCGGGCGGGGAGACGCGGGTCATCTCCGTCATGTTTGTGGACATTCGAGGTTTTACCGCTTTGGCAGAGAAATCGGCTCCGCGTGAGGTAGCTGATCGGCTGAGCCACTTCTACCGGCTGGCGACGAACGCTATCTTTCGTTACGATGGCACCTTGGACAAACTGGTAGGGGATCAAGTTATGGCGTTTTTCGGCGCTCCTGTTCAGTGGCACGACCACCCGCAGCGAGCCGTGCGGACAGCTGTGGAAATCATGCGGGGAGTCTCGGAGTTGGCGGACGAAGACGCCTTAAAGGTGGGCGCCGCCGTCGCTACCGGCGAGGCTTTCGTTGGCAATGTCGGCGAAGGCGCGGTCAAGGACTTCACCGTCCTGGGCGATACCGTCAACGTCGCTGCGCGGCTCCAAGGCGCTGCCGCTCCCGGGGAAATTCTTCTCACCGAAGAGACTTATGCCGCTGTCGAGCCTCAGTTTCCCGCCGCGCCGCGGAGAGAACTGGAACTCAAAGGAAAGAGCGAACCGGTGGTCGCCCGAGTGATCGTTGGAAGGCGCGCCTAAAAATCGCTTTACCGAAACGTGACCATAGACAGATTCGTGAACTGAAATTGTTTGTTGGCTTCTCCGGGGAGAACCGTGAACTGATGAAAAGAATATTCTTGCTCGTATTTGCGGTCCGCGATCACGCCGTCCATCGGCATAACGATGTTGTATCGATATATCCGGGCGGCCGTCGTTGCGGTGTAGAGCACCGCCGCATTGGTCGAGGCGCCGGTTATGATCAGGGTTTTGGTTCCTTTTTCTTTTAGGAGGGTCTGTAGCTCGCCTCCCATGAATTTGTCGAAGGCGTCCGGATAGATGATCGTCTCTCCCTCCTTTCGTTTGAGAGGAGCGGCTAATTCGCCGATAGGCTTGCCTTTCGCCGAGGCCGAGACGGTATAGATGATCGGAACGGCGGCGGCTCGCACTTTTTCGAGAAACTCTCCCACGCCCGGCGTGAGCTTGGAACAAGTCGATTTGGGATCGTCACAGCGGGCGTTCAGATCGAGAACCAAAACGGCGCTAGTCTTGCCGTCGAGGGTGACCGGTTTAGGCTCGGGCCGGTTCGGTCCTTCTTGCGCTGAAACTCCCAAAACCGGCAGCGTCGCGAAAACAAAAGCGAGGGCAAATCTTGCAATCATAGCCTTTCCCTCCTTGTGGCAGCTTTTCTTAGCACACCTCAAATCGCGAAACAATGCTAAGAGATTTTAGCAGGCTCGATTTATTTGTTGGGCAGACGTTGAGGTACTAGATCCGCGAACACGAAGCCGTCGCGTTCGATGATTTCGCCTAACTTTACTGGAACCGGATGCCGGAACATCGGTCCATCGTAGGCAAAAGTGTGGAATTCTCCTCTTTCGCCGCAAGGGTCAACATTCGAGGGTAAATCGGCAAGGAATTGAGGATCGAACTCTCTTCCTGCAAAAGCGCCTGGTAGTTGCTTCGGGTCAACACAAGTGACGCGGGCGCGCAAACCCGCACCAATCATTTCGCGCGCCAGTTTCATTGTGGGCATGGCCCAGATGGGGAAAAAAGGTGAGATGCCGGATTCTCTAAGGCGTTCCTCACGGTAACGACGGATCTCTTCCAAAAATAGATCTCCGAAAGCGATCGTATAGATTCCCTCAGCTTTAGCTCTTTCAAGAACAGTGAGCATCGCCGCTTCGTATTCTACGTTGCTGCAAGGGTAAGGAATTGGAATTTTCCAGAGCGGAAGCCCCACCGCCTTTGCCTGCGCCTCCAGCAGTTCCATTCTCACGGCGTGCATGGCGACTCGTGAGTAAACTTCGTTCACGGTCGTCATGAGCCCCACCACCTCCATATCTGTTTGCGTCTGCAAAACATGCAGTGACCACGCGCTGTCTTTACCGCTGCTCCAAGATAGGAGTGCTTTAGGTCGATCGCCCATGGGGTACTCCAGATCCTTATCTTTGCGGGTCTATGGATATCGTCGGCTATCCACGTTGACATATCTACACTAGATCGGTTACTCTCGCCACCAGTCAAGATAAGTCAGAATTTGAAAAGGTGAACTGCTTTCTGCAGTACTTGTTAGAATCGCGCGGGAGATGATTTTTAACTGTGCCTTCTATGGCTAAGCGGCGCTGGCTCGAACGTCTAAGGGATTCTGAACAGCTACGGCGGCTTCAGCTCCTCGAGAATGTCCCGCTCTTTGCCGGTCTGAATCGAAGGCAGCTCGGCAAGCTTCTAGTCAAATTGTTTGAAAGGGAGTACCGGACGAGCGAGACGATCTTCGTGCAAGGGGAGCCCGGCAAAGCGCTGTTTATTCTCCTCGCAGGGAGAGTATTGATCTGTCGCACCGGCCATCGCGCAGAAGAACCACTCGCAACAGTGACCGCAGGGGGCTATTTCGGAGAGCTGGCGCTCATCGACGATCAACCGCGCTTTGCCAGCGCCCGAGCTGAGGAGCCGTCGGTGCTGCTGATTTTGTATAAGAGTGATTTTGACGATCTCATAGAGGGTCACAGAGTGATCGCAATCAAAGTGATGGGTAATCTTTTGAAGACTCTTGCTGGGTATGTTCGCAAGGCTCAGCCTCAAGGGTCCGGCCGCGCCGCCATGATGAGCGGACCTACCACCGCGAAAGATAGAACCGCCGTGGCTTCGGAAAGGGCTTCGCGTGACTGAAGAGCGGACTGCCGAGAGCTCGGGGCAATCCGGTCGCGCACAATCGATCGCACCGCCACCGTCCATCATCTGGGCGCTGGCGATTGCGCTTGTGGCTCTGATCGTCTATGTCTCGCGTGACTTCGTGCTGCTCCTCTTTCTGTCAGGGACGGTCGCGTATTTTGTCAACCCCATAGTCAAAGTTGCCGAGAGCGCTCTGATCAAACGCAGCATAGCGGTCACGGTCATCTATCTGGGGATTGGCCTTAGCCTCTTGGCTACGGCCTACTTCCTCTTTCCCCGTCTACGTACCGAAGTTAACGCTCTTTCCAGCAGCTTGCCCTTCTTCGGCGACCGGCTAGACGAAGCGATCGATGCCCTTCAGAATGAGATCGTCTCGCGCTACCCCGCCGCAGATCGATTATTTACGCCCCGTGAGGTTCGCAACGACAAGTTGAATCAATTTATTGAGCAACAGGCCACTAATTTTCCCGGTCTAGTCAGCCATCTGGTATCGCTGGTGCTCGCGGGAGTCTTGGTCCCCTTTTTCTCATACTTTTTTCTACGCGATAGCCGCAAGATCGTTCACTTCGTGCTCGATCGCCTGCCAGCCAGCCATATTGAGACTTCGGTTGCGGTTTGGTGCGAGATCGACCGCATCGTCGGTCAGTACCTCCGTGGCTTGGCCATAGAAGGCATGGTGATCGGGGTGGTCGCGGCATCAGGCCTTTGGATGCTCGGGATCAATTACCCGCTGCTGCTCGGTGTCTTGTCGGGCGTAGCCAATGTGGTGCCCTATCTCGGCCCGATTCTCGGGGGTACCGCAGCCCTCTTAGTGACCCTTGTCCAATTCAAAAGCCTTACGCCCCTTGCGCAGGTCTTCATTCTCTATCTTTCCTTGAAACTGCTCGACATCACGGTGGTGCAGCCGATGGCTGTCGGCCGGGGCAAAGAGTTACATCCAGTGCTCCTCATCGCATCGGTCATCGTAGGGGGTCATGCCCTGGGAATCGTCGGCATGGTTATCGCGGTTCCGACGATTACCATCCTTCAAAAGATCGCAAAGCTGCTGCTTGAGCGTCGGCGCTATTCTACCCAGACGGCGGAGAATCGTCTGAGCACCCATGTTCAGACGCAGCCGTACGTGTGTTGAGATGCCCGTCCAAGCTGTCCGGCGGTGGAGGTCTCTCTAGCTTCGGAGCGGGCCACCCGCTCCACAAATAAGCCTGCGAGGGGAACGAGCCAACAGCGCGTTGACATTGTCACCCGTTATTCGATAATCTCACTGTGAAAAGTTTTCCGAAACATTGGAGTTTGGAGAGGTACAACTATGAGAATGCGCATGATGAGTAAGCTTGCCGCTTTGACTAGTTTCGGTGTGGCGTTGCTGATGCCCGGCTTGGGAAACGCCCAAATGACAAAGATCAAAATGGGCTCCTCCTTGAGCCCGCCATCGCTCGATTCGATTACGCCTTATGTCGCGATTGAGAAAGGCATCTTCAAAAAGTACGGCTTCGATGTCGAAGTCGTAGAGTTCCGCGGCGATGCGACGCATGTCAAGGCCCTGCTGTCGGGCGACATCGATCTCTCGATCAACATGGGCGCCACCGAGGGGATCGTAAGCGCTTCAAAAAAGGCGCCGATCCGGCTCTGGGTGGTTACGAATCCGATCACTCCCTATCACTTCGTAGCAAGGAGAGAGGCCGGCACGACGCTCCAGGCGCTCGTCGGAAAGAACGTAGCTGTGTCCGGGCTCGGTGCGATTTCGTACCATATCCCGCGCATCGTGCTGGAGCGGAGCGGAGTGGACCCGGAGAAATTGAAATACGTCGCCGTCGGCTCGCCCGCGGACCGGTTCAAGGCGCTGGTAGCGGGCAAGGTCGACGCGACTGTGGTGACGAACACGGAGGCCGCCAAGCTGGCTAGTTATCCGGACATCGTCGATCTGGTCGACGTTCCCAAGGTCGTTCCAGAGATCCCCTACGAGTTCGGCATGGTGAGAGAAGATTACCTGCAGAAAAATGCTGACACGCTCTACAAACTGACTAAAGCCATCATTGAATCCAATCGATGGATCGCCGCCAACAAGGCGGGAACTATTGAGGTTGCCAAGAAGATCCTGCCAGAGGAAAACCCGGAGACGCTGAGCAAGGCCTTCGACATGGCCGACGCGCGTCTATGGGGCGTCAATGGGGATATCTCGGAGGCCTCGTATAAATTCACCGTAGAGTTCCTCAAGAAGGTCGGTTACCTGGAAACACCGGTGCCTTACGATAAGTTCTTTGACCGGCGCTTTGTCGATCGGGCATTGAAAGAGTTAGGCCGGAAGTAATCGTCCGTGTTCGTGATCGTGATTCGTGTTCGTCACGAGCACGGGCAACGAGCACGACTCACGTTAAAGTATGCTTGAGGTCCGGCATCTCAGCAAAGTCTTCTTCGAGCAGAACGATTCACGAAAGCCCGGACTGGTAGCGCTCTATGATATCTGTCTCACGGTTCGAAAGAAGGAATTCGTCTGCCTTCTAGGGCCGAGCGGCTGCGGCAAGACGACTTTGATCCGGATCGTTGCTGGACTTTTGCCGGCGGATCGGGGCGAGGTGCTGGTCAACGGCAATCCGGTCACGAGCCCGGGGAGGGATCGCTGCATGGTGTTTCAGCAGTTCGGTTTGCTCCCGTGGCGCACCGTCCTGGGCAATGTGGAATTTGGGCTGGAGATCGAAGGAGTTCCTCGGGAGGAGCGCCGGGACATTTCCCGCAAATACCTGGAGCTAGTCGGCCTCAACGGTTTCGAGGACTACTATCCGCATCAGATCTCCGGCGGAATGCAGCAGCGTGTCGGGATCGCCCGCGCACTGTCAAAGAAGCCCGACATCCTGCTGATGGACGAACCCTTTGGCGCGGTGGATGCGCAGACGCGCGAGCAGCTGCAAGAGGAGTTGCTCAAGATTTGGGCCAAGACCGACACCACAGTGATCTTCGTCACCCACAGCATCGATGAGTCGATCTATCTCTCGGACCGAGTCGTGGTCATGCATTCCCGTCCCGGACGCATCAAAGAAGAGGTGTTGGTGGATCTTCCGCGACCCCGGTGGGAGGGAGACGTCAAGGCAGATCCGCGCTTCGCCCGGCTCCGCACTGACATCCGTGAATCCCTTCGAGGGTAGGCATGGCGGTCTCACTGGACGAGCAGCTCATCCAAGAGTTGGCGCTTCGGCGCGAGCAGCGGTGGTCGCTCTACGACCATCCAAACTTGATTCGGGCAGGCTCCGTCATGATCTTTTTGATCTTGTGGGAATTCTACGGCCGCCGCGTTGATCCGCTCCTGCTCACGTATCCTACCGCCGTTGCCTGGGCGGCCGTACAGTTGATCTGGTCGGGCGAACTCATCCGGCAGCTGCTCGTAAGCCTGGGCTCGCTCGCCGCTGGGTTCGGCGCCTCGCTTCTTCTGGGGGTCGGCTTGGGAGTAGCCATGGGCCGGTCGCGCCTCGCTGAGGCGATTTTGGATCCTCATGTCAACGCTCTCTATGCTACGCCCCAGGTCGCCCTCATACCGCTTCTCATGATGTGGTTCGGCCTGGGATTTGGAGTCAAGGTGGTGGTCATCTTCCTCTTTGTTTTTTTTCCCATACTCATCAACACGGTAAGCGGCGTGAAGAACGTCAGTGCGTCGATGGTGGAGGTGGGACGGGCTTATTTGGCTTCGGAGCGACAGATTCTTTTCAAAGTAGTTTTTCCCGCAGCCGTTCCCTTCATCATGGCCGGCGTGCGGCTGGCTGTGGGACGGGGTCTGGTCGGAATGATCGTGGCCGAACTCTTCACCGCGATCACCGGACTTGGGGCGATGCTGACTCTCTACGGGAATCTCTTCGAGACTGCCCGGATGTTTGTGGTGATCATCGTCCTCGGCCTCTTGGGTATAGGACTCATCCAGGCCACGCAGATGCTGGAAAGACGGATGGCCCGCTGGAAGGAGACGGAACGTGCCGTCAATTGAGAGCTGTCTTCCTCCCGGTAAGGGGCGCCGCCCGTGGTGTGAACTCGATGGCAGGAAGGTCAATCGGCATTGAATGCATTGGAAGAGCAAGCCTTAGCGGAGATTAGCCTGTCGCCGTCAAAAGGCTTTCGCGTGACCGACTACCTGGGTTTGCTGCGCGCAAGCTCAGTAATCCTCTTGCTGATTGTTTGGGAGGTTTTCGGCCGCGACGTCAATCCACTTTTCCTCTCTTATCCGACTGCTATCGCCCGCGCATGCGTGCAGCTCCTGATCTCAGGGGAATTCCAACGTCAGGCGCTCGGAAGCCTCGAAGTCTATGCGGTCGGATTAGTTTCGTCCTTGGTGCTCGGCATCTTCTTGGGACTTCTCATGGGGCGCTACCGGCTGGCCGAGTATCTGTTGGACCCCTACGTCTACGCCCTTGATGCGACTCCTCGAGTGGCGCTCATCCCTTTGCTTTTGCTTTGGTTCGGGCTCGGTGCTCCGGCTAAGATCGCGATCGTTTTTCTCAGCGGTCTCTTTCCTGTGCTCATGAACACGTTCAGCGGCGTCCGGACCGTGAGTGCGAGCCTCGTGGATATCGGGCGAGTCTATGGCGCAGGAGAAGCCAAGATCTTTACGAAAATCATTGTACCGGCCGCCCTCCCTTTTATCATGGCAGGGGTGCGGTTAGCCGTGGGGCGGGCGCTCATAGGGATCATCACGGCAGAGATGTTCACTGCAGTGACAGGGATGGGGGCGCTGCTCATTCGCTACTCCAGCGCCTTTGCGACAGATAAGTTTTTCGTCCCAGTCATTTTTCTCGCCCTGCTCGGGGTGATCCTCAGCAGGGCCGTTGAGCTTTTGCAGAGGCGTCTGGCGCCATGGAAAGAGACCGAAGGGGCTCTTTGACGGTCGTGGTTCGACGTAAGGTGGGAAAAATTTTTGTGGCTGAACAAGAAAAGGGCAGTATTTTTCCGATCGACTGCCTGAAAGATTTCTCGGCCAAGGTCTTCATGCATTTCGGCATAGCGGAAGTTGATGCCAGACAGGCTGCGGACGTGTTGGCCAAGAGCGACTTGAGAGGCATCGACTCCCACGGCGTGGCGCGGCTGCATACGTACTTTGACATGCTGACCTTGGGTAGGATCAATCCCAAACCCAATATCAAAATTGTCCGGGAAAAAGTCAGCGTCGCGACCGTAGACGGAGACAATGGCTTAGGTTTAGTCGTCGGACCGAGAGCGAATGAGATCGCCATGGATAAGGCGGAAAAGTACGGCTCAGGCTGGGTGAGTGTATGCCACACCAATCATTTTGGCATCGCAGGCTATTATCCCTTAAAGGCAGTGGAGAGAGATCTCATTGGCTGGGCCATGACCAATACGACCAAGTTGGTGGCGCCTCTGTGGGGAGCGGAGAGAATGCTAGGGACAAATCCCATCGCCATAGCTTTTCCAGGCTACAAAGAGCCTCCCGTCGTGATCGACATGGCAACGAGCGCAGTCGCTTACGGGAAGATAGAGATGGCCCTGCGGAAGAAGGCGAAGATTCCACGAGGTTGGGTTGTCGATAAAAACGGTGGTATGACGACCGATCCGCAAGACATGATCGACGGAGGCGCTCAGCTTCCTCTGGGTTCTGAAAGAGAGATGGGCGGGCACAAAGGTTATGCGCTTGCCGCGATGGTCGATGTCCTGTGCGCGGTTCTCAGCGGCGCCAACTGGGGTCCCTTCGCTCCGCCGTTCGCTCTCAGGCAAGAGATCCCGGCGCGCAGCGTGGGTAAAGGTATCGGCCATTTTTTTGGCGCCATGCAAATCGACGGCTTCATCGACAAAGATGAGTTTAAGAAACAGATCGATGAATGGATCCATGTGTTCCGAAAGACGAAGCCTGCTGCTGGGACGAACGGACCGCTGATCCCCGGCGATCCTGAAAGAGAGGCGGAAGCGATCCGAAGCAAAGAAGGTATCCCTTTACTGAAGCCGGTGGTGGATGATTTGTTAGATATCTCAAGAAGGACCCGCATCCCCTTCGAGGTAAATTAAGGAGGCTCCGATGAAGGCGATTCGCATCCATCAATTTGGTCCTACGGAAGAGGTCCTTCAGTACGAAGAGGTGCCAACTCCACAACCCGGACCTCAAGAGGTGCTGATAAAAACAGAAGCAGCATCCTTAAACCGGGCCGACCTGGGCCTCCGCCCCGCCGATGGAGACCAATCACCCACCCAGAGACAAGATCTCCAAGCTTTTGGCATAGACATCCCCTCCGATCTGGTCCGAAGAAAAATACGGCTTTCTCTTGCGGGCGCGCTGCTTGTGATGACATTTCTGGCGGCGCATCCTGCTGGCGCTGGCGAGGCCAAGTCGGCGCCGTGGGAGGGCACCGTGGCAGAAGCCAGAAGAGAGGGCAGGCTCGTGGTGGGCATCCCTCCCAGCGCCGAACTGAGGAAACAGATGGAACCGCTGTTGAAGTCGCGCTTCGGCCTCGAGGTCGAGTCCCTCCCGGCGCCCGGCCCGCAAATCGCGAGCAGGATCGTTTCCGAACACAACGCCGGTGTGCGTTACTTCGACGCCCTGATCTTTGGCTCATGCACCGGGGTGCCGCTGATTAAGTCCGGCGCGTTCGATCCTGTCGAGCCCTACATGATTCTGCCCGAGGTCAAGGAGCCGACGCTTTGGTGGGGCGGCCATGTCTGGATGGACAATGTCAGCGCCAACCGCATCTTCTACTCTTTTGCGGCTATGAAAGGGACGGAAGGCCTTTGGCACAATAGCACGCTGGTGAAGCCCGAGGATGTCCGCTCGTTCGACGATCTCCTCGACCCGAGATGGAAGGGCAGAATCGGCTTCAGCGACCCGCGCGTCGCCGGCTCGGGTCTGTCCGTGTGGTCTTTTCTCTGGGACATCAAGGGGGAGGAGTACCTCAAAAAGCTGGTACAACAACAGCTCTTCGTGAGCCAGAACTTGAGGCAGATCGCGGACGCCCTGGCGAAAGGAAAGCTCGCTATGGCCTTGGGGATCGGCTTTGCGCAAACCGAGCCGTTTGTTAAGGGTGGTCTCCCGGTGAAGGAACTCCCGCAGCCGCGCGAGGGGCTGCCCGGGAGCAATGGTTATGGCACACTCGGCGTCGTCAAGAATCCTCCCCATCCCCATGCGACGAAGGTGTTCGTCAACTGGCTGCTGAGCAAAGAGGGGCAGGAGTTCTACAGCAAAGTGATGCTGCAATCCACGAGACGTTTGGATGTGGAGACAAAATGGATGGTGAAAGAGGGAGTGGAGGCGGCGAAGGACTTTCTGAGCTTGAGAGAGTACGAGCAACAAAGGAACTATCTGGAGGATAAATGCGTCGGCATCAGGCTGCCCTCGCAAAAATTCGCTGAGACCATTCTTCAATAAAAACAGGAGGAGAGTTTCTATGTCGCGAGAAGAGCAGGTGAGAGATTTGATGGCCGCGTTTCGAAAGACGGCTTACTTCCAATGGATGGAGCGTCAGAGGATACCCGTCGTTGACGGCTATGGCGTGGAGGATGTGCGGGAAGTGAAGGTGGAATCTTGGCCCCGGATCGGAGGTAAAGCGGCTTTTATCAATCTGTACGGGATGGAAGGGGTGACCGGCATGTACGTCGCTGAAGTCCCGGCCGGTGGCGCGCTCGAGCCGGAGAAACATTTTTATGAAAAAGTGATTTGCATTCTGAGTGGACAAGGAGCCACGGAAGTGTGGCAGGAAGGCGGCCGCAAGCAGATATTCGAATGGGGACCCTGGAGTCTGTTCGCTCCGCCGCTCAACACTTGGCATCGCCTGATCAACGGCGGCCGAGAGCCGGTCAAATTCTTGGCGGTCACGAACGCGCCGCTGATGATGGACGTGCTTCACAACGAGGATTTCGTCTTTAACTGCCCCTATCTTTTTTCGGACCGCTACTCGGGAGCCGATGGGTTTTTTAACGTCGGACAAAAGCGCTACGAGACGGGCATGCAGCACATCTGGGAAACCAATTTCATCATGGATATCCAGTCGGCGTCTCTGGACAGGAGCGGGAGTGCGCATCACACAGTTCGAGCTTTCCGGCAATGGCTTGATCGGCCATCTGGCGCAATGGCCGGCGGGACGGTACCACAAAGCGCACTACCACGGCCCTGGCGCGATTCTGTTGGGCCTGCAGTCGTCCGGATATGTTTTGCTCTGGTCGAAGGAGCTGGGACTCCGGCCTTACGAAGCGGGTCGCAGCGAGGAGGTGGTAGAAGTGAAATGGAAAGAGGGAAGCGTCTATTGCCCTCCGGGAGGCTGGTTCCACCAGCATTTCAATACCGGGCCGGGGCCCGCGCGCCATCTGGCGATCCGTTACGGCAGCCGGCTTCACCCCATCGGCTTCAAGATTGCCGACAAGCGCACTGAAGACGGCGTCTACGTCGGCCTGAAGCGCGGTGGCACGTTGATTGAATATGCCGACGAAGATCCCCAGATCCGGAGACACTACGAAGACGCATTGACGAAAACCGCGGTACCTTGCCAGATGCCGGCTGTGTAACACGTGGTTCGTGTTCGTGGTGTTCTTGACCTGCACGAGCACGCAACACGATCACGAGCACGGCCGAGGTTTTAACGGTCTGTGGTAACAAATGGACGGAGGAGAATCAGCAAATCAGGCCACCGCTTTTCCAAGAGTCAGTGCTATCCGACCGGATACGCAATCTCTTCTTTTGACCTTACTCCTAGCCTTCATCGCCTTTTTGGTCGTCACGCCGCTTTTTTTGCTTCTCTTGAATAGTTTTCAAATCGGTAAGCCCGGAGGGGAAGTGATCTACGGGCTGGAAGGATGGCGGCTGGCATTCACCAGCAGGGGTATCGTCGAAGCCGTCTACAACAGCTTTTCCTTGGCGATCACCCGTCAGATCATCGCGACGATCACCGGGATTTTTCTTGCCTGGCTGCTCGCCCGGACGGACATTCCCATGAAGGGAGGGCTGGAATTTATGTTCTGGCTCTCCTTTTTTCTGCCGGCCCTGCCCGTGACCTTGGGATGGATTCTGCTTCTGGACCCGAAGTATGGATTGCTCAATCAGTTGCTCTCGAAGATTCCCTTTATGCAGGCGTCCCCTTTCGACATCTACTCTTACTGGGGCATCATTTGGGTCCATCTCGCCACCACCGGCGTATCCCTCAAGGTGATGTTGCTGACGCCGGCGTTTCGCAACCTGGACGCTTCACTGGAAGAATCCTCGCGCGTCGCGGGCGCGGGGCCGATAACGACTTTGCTGCGGATCATCGTGCCGGTGATGATGCCGGTGCTCTTGGTCTCGACCATCTTGGGTCTTATTCGTTCGCTCGAGGCCTTTGAGATCGAGCTGATCCTGGGCGTTCCGATCGGGCTTCATGTCTTTTCCACCAAGATTTACAGTTTTGTAACCCATGAGCCGGCGCAATTTCCCCCGGCCACGGCGCTGGGAACGTTCTTCCTGCTCATCCTGCTTTCATTGGTGGCGTTGCAGCGGCTCTACCTTGGACAGAGGTCCTTCGTCACGGTGACAGGCAAGGGCTTCAGCACGCGGCCGATCTCTCTGGGTCGCTGGAGGTATCCGGTCTTCGCTGTGGTTCTTTTGATCGCGCTCAGCATCACGCTGTTGCCGATGGCCTTTCTGCTGCTCGGTACTTTCATGAGACTTTT
>VBLN01000330.1:0-3054 GCA_005878685.1 Deltaproteobacteria bacterium
TTCCTAACATCACTTACTCTCAGCCGATCGTGGGTTCTGAAAAGGGCTTTTTCCAGAAGGCATTAGGTCCAGAGGTCAAGGTCCAAATACGCACCTTTAATGCCGGCCCTTCTGAAATCGAGGCACTTTTTGCCGGAGAGATAGACTTGGGATATATCGGTCCCAATCCAGCGATCAACGGTTTCATTAGGTCGAGAGGAAAGGCTTTGCGAATCATTGCGGGGGCGACCAGTGGCGGTGCCGTGTTTGTCGTGCGCAACGATGGGGGCATTGCGAGAGTTGCAGATTTTGCAGGGAAGAAATTCGCCGCACCGCAGATCGGCAACACTCAGGACGTGGCATTGCGCGCTTACCTCAAGGACAAAGGCTTTAAGCTCAAGGAAAAAGGAGGAAATGTAGAAGTCATTCCTATTGCTAATCCGGATATCTTTACTCTTTTCGTAAAGAAGGAGATTGACGGTGCTTGGGTCCCCGAGCCTTGGGGGGCGCGATTGGTCAGAGAAGCAAACGGCCGCATTTTTCTCGACGAACGGGATCTTTGGCCTGGGGGTAAATTTGTTACCGCCCATGTCATGGTCAGGACCTCCTTTCTCCACGAGCGCCCTGAGCTGCTTAAGAAGTGGTTGGAGGGGCATGTGGAAACAACGGGATGGATTAACGGCAACTCCGGGGAGGCAAAAAAAATTCTTAACCGGAGGATCAAAGAACTTACCAGCAGGGGACTCGCTGCTGGCGTGCTTGATGACGCCTTTGGTCGAATGCAGGTAACTTATGATCCCGTAGCTAGCTCCCTTCAGAAGTCCGCCGATGATGCCTACGCTCTGGGTTTTTTGCGCGACAAGAACATTGATGGTATCTACGATCTTGTCCTGTTGAATCAAGTGCTGACCGAGAAAGGACTAAAACCTCTGCAAATAGCGACCGCTAAGCAAAAATAGGCTTTGAGGCCGCGCTCGAAATGCCTGGAACCAAAGCGAGCGAAGGCGAGCTGATTTGGCATAGGATGGCCAGGGGCACGAGCGGAGCTTGACCGGTCGACTAAAGAGGTCTTTAATAAGCAAACATGTCAGGCTCTGACGAAATTAGAGAGGGCAGGCAAGAAAAGGACCTGTTCCATCATGGAGTTATCAGTAAGCTTTTTTCTGGCAACAACATGGGCGTGGTTCGGACTGAGAGCGGTCGAGAGATTCCCTTCTCTTTTCAGTTTGTCATTCTCGTCGGTGAGGTGAACAAGCCTGGTGAACTCAAAGAGGGGCAGGTGGTCGGATACGATCTGGGGTGGACCTCCGATGGGCTGCGGGTGACGAAGATCAAAACCTACCCAGAAGAACCGCACGGACAGGCTGGGACCGGTTCAGAAGGGAAGAGCGGTCAAAGCCAGAATTTCCCTTCCTAAGATCTCTCCGACGAAGACTCCGAGCAGAGCGATATAGAAAAGTCCTGTGGCGGCCATGGTGTGGGGTATCTTCAGGGTTCTCCATATCATATACGCCAAGACTAAAGGACATACCTGAGCGACCAACAGGCGAGTTGAAAGTAGCAGGAGATGGTTTTCCAAGAGTTGCTGAAGATTAGAGGCCGTCGCAGCGTTTCCCATCGCATACAGTAATAAAGGCATAAGCAGGAAAAAGCCAGTCTGCGTGATCAGAGAGACAAGAAAGAATTTAAAAAGGCGAACGAAGGGATCGATGCTCTGTCCGGTATCGATCAGATACCAGTGGCCGATCAGCATGCCGACGGTTACTCCTCCCAACAACAGCGAAGACAGGAGAAAGCTTACCGGATAAATGAGGGTCTCAATCGACCACAGAGGGGCGCGGTGGAAAGACTGAGACCCGATCAGCAGACCTGCCACGCCCAATAAAATAGAGGAAGAGAACACGCGAGCTCTGAAAAAGACTCTTTCCCCCCAGAGAGAATAAAGATAAAGGGCAAAGCAGATAAGAAAAAGAAGATAGAGAACAACCTCCATTTGGGTTCCCAACCTCGTGCCTGCAAGCAAAGATTTCCCGTGGAGTTGCGTCTTTCCCCAGAAGCCAACCAGACCCAAAGCAAAGAGGACGCCGGCCGTCGATTTGTAAAACCCTCTCTCTAATTCATGAAAGGGCGTCGCCGCGATAGCGAACAAACCGCCCAAGGGGACCTGAAAGAATAGGAGCAAAAAGCTTTCCGGGAATGTTTGCACGGCTCTTCTTTACGGGACGCGGGCAGGAGGTTTTTCTCCTACGTGCAGACAGACCGCTCCTTTGAGGAACTTCTCGATTCTCACCCTTACAAAGCCTGCCTGCTGGATCATATTACCGACGGCCTCAGGCGGATTAAATGTTCTTACGGAGTCTGCGAGATACTGATAGGCGTTGCGATCATGAGCCAAGCTTGCTCCGATCCACGGCACCAGGCGATAGAAATAGAGGGCATAAAGGAATGAAAAAGGGGCGCTCGAGGGCGGAAACATATCCAAGGAGACGAGTCTCCCGCCCGGTTTGAGAACGCGGAAGGCCTGACGGAAGAAGAGAGCCAGATCGGGAATATTGCGCAATACGAAGGCTGTCATGACTGCGTCGAACGCCTCATCCTTGAAGGGCGGGTCCAGCGCCGTCCCTAGTATGTAGGCGATCTTATCTCCGTAGGAATCTTTCTTTTTTGCTTGAGCCAATCGGAGCATCTCTAGAGAAAAATCGAGGCCGAAAATCCTGGCTTCGCCCCCTAGCCGCTTCGCCGCGGTCAGAGCGAGATCGCCTGTTCCGGTCCCCAGATCCAAGACAAACCTATCGCTACTTTTTAGGGACAAGGCTTTAACAGTCTTTTCTCTCCAGCGAACGTCGCAGTGGAAGCTGATGATCCGATTGAGCAGGTCATAACGGTGAGCGATGCGATTGAATAGAGTTTGGACGAGCTGCTGACGTTGCATGTTCGATGAAGACGTCACGCCAGTTGGAATCCTTACAGAAAATCAGCGCAAGGCTAAAAGTCTCTTTCAATGATGAGCTGGACTAAAGTCTTAAGTCCGTTGCGGTAAGGCGAAGGAGGAAACTTCTTGATGGATTTGAAAGC
>VBLN01000330.1:3129-5508 GCA_005878685.1 Deltaproteobacteria bacterium
GGGTGGTCCGATTGAAATGCTTCTAGAACAGCCGCCTGTCCATCGCTCAGCGCCAGAATGATAGGGAGAGAAGGATTGCCATCCTGGAGGTCGATTCCTGTGGGCTTGCCCAGAAGCTCCTTATGTCCCACCACATCTAACACATCGTCAACGATTTGGAAGGCGATTCCAAGATTAAGACCGCAACGTCCTATCTCCTCAACCAACGGGCGGGCGGCTCCTGCCAAGTAGGCGCCTACCTTGGCTCCGGTTTGAAAGAGAGAGGCCGTTTTTCGCCTCACGATCTCGAGATAATCCTGAACGGTGACGTTGCGATTTCGGTTAAAAATGCCTTGGAGCATCTCTCCTTCGGTGAGGTGCGTGCAGGCATCAGCAGTCCACTGAACAACTGTCTCATCAAACTTTCCGGCAAACTCGAAGGCCTTAATGAATAAGAAATCACCCGCCACCAAAGTCGACTTGAGACCAAACCTTTTGTAAGCGGATTCCTTTCCCCGGCGAGTCTCGGCACCATCAATAATGTCGTCATGAAGCAAGGTGGCTGTATGGATGAGTTCAATTGCGGTCGCGATGTCTACTATGTCGTTCGTTTTACCCCCCCCGAACAACTTGAAGGCGAGCAAAGTGACCATGGGGCGGATTCTCTTTCCCCCTCCGTGAATCAGATGGGAAGAGATTTCTGTCAGTGACTGCTCAGAAGAGCGGATGGCCCGCGTCAGAGTTTGCTCGACGAGTTCCAATTCCTCGGCTACGCAGGTAAAAGGGTCGATCGCTCGTTTGAGGGACGGAAGTTTCCTTATGATGTCCGTCAAAAAAGCGGGGCTTGTCGGTTTCCTTTTGCTTCCCTGAAACAGAAACGACTCCGTCCCTGATGCTAGATACGGGGCAAAATGGCACAGATCGCGGCTTAGGTCAAGTTGACTGTCGAATTGAACGGGGCGCAGACTCCGCTCTATTTCCAATGGATCTTCGCAGGCAATGTATGGGGTCTCCTTAAGGACTCCTATTTTGAAGGTCTGGGTCACGTGAGGGAAGATAAGGTCCCGTTTTTGGGGCGGCTTTAGCGGTTTTAAATGGAGAAAATTTACAATAAATTTCGGCTCATCGACCCGCTTTTGTTCTTGACAATTGAGAGCTTCACTTAATATAAGGAAAATCAAAGGAAAATTTGTCAGACCCTGTGGTCTGAAGAAGGTAGAAGGAGGAGAGGACTATGGAGCTATGGTTATTTCTTCTGCGCTGGATCCACTTCCTCGCGGGCATCACATGGATTGGACTTCTCTATTATTTCAATTTCGTCCAAACACCATTTTTTGCCGAAACGGACCCGGCAGTTAGGAGCGGCGCTATTCAAAAGCTGGTGCCTCGTGCCCTGTGGTGGTTTCGCTGGGGTGCGATGGCCACTTTTCTGGCTGGAATTCTGATCTATCTCCATAAATTGGCTGATTTGGGAGGGAGTGTGTTTTATACCTCGACCTACGGGTTGGCTATAACGGTGGGAGGACTCCTGGGTACAATAATGTTTCTTAACGTTTGGCTTGTGATCTGGCCCAATCAGCAGGTTGTCATCGCTTCCGCTACCCAGGTAGCCAAAGGGGGACAGCCGCTTCCGGACGCGGCGGCGCGCGGCCGCCGGGCCGCTCTAGCTTCGAGGACAAATACCCTCTTTTCGATACCGATGCTTTTCTTTATGGGAGCGGCCAGCCATTATCCTTCGCTCATAGGACAGACGAGCGGAGGCGCCGCCGCGGCGCTGATTGTCATTGTTCTCTTGCTAGTCGGGGCCGTCGAAGCGAACGCCCTCGTGGGGACGCAAGGGCCGACGAAAAAGCCGCTTGATACTGTCTCAGAAACTCTCTGGGCGGGCTTTATCTTAGCAGCAATTTTAGATCTTTTATTCTTGGTCTTCCGTGGTTAACGAAGGAAGGCTGCTAGATCGGGGATCGCCGATTTAAGATAGGGCTGCGCCGGCATAACATTAGTATTCCGTTTAGGGGTGTAGCCCGGAGGATAGGCTGCGCGAAGTATTCTTGCTTCTAGGAGTTCTTGTGAGGAGCCTTTAATGGCCGGGCCAAGCGAGCCGTCCCTAGACGGGTCCGGGTTATGGCACGCGACGCAATTCGCCGCATAGATTTGTCGCCCTCGGCCTGGATCACCCGCGCGCGTTGTTTCTACAGGACGATCCGAATCCTTGCCGCAAGCGTTGAGCAGAAAAACGAGAAGGAGAAGCAGACACCACCTCCTGCCAGGACCGCCGATTGGCTTCCTGTATTCACTAACCCGCGTCTGGGGAGATCGGGCCATTTCTAGGGGTCCTTTCTGCTGCATCACGCCAGCGGGTCTTAACCGCTCTGTCCCTGCAAGCTTGGAATTCTTATA